>JAGWRL010000355.1 GCA_028876585.1 Pseudomonadota bacterium
CAATCGGGCCGCGGCGGCAAGGGCCAGACCGCGCGTTCGGGCGTGCGCATCAAGGGCTTCGAGGGCGGCCAGATGCCGCTGCATCGGCGGCTGCCGAAGCGTGGCTTCAACCCGCCCAATCCGCGCGATCTCAACGAGGTCAATCTCGGCCGCGTGCAGAGCGCGATCGAGGCCGGCAAGCTCGATGCGGCCAAGCCCGTGACGGTGGAAGCGCTGGTGGCGGCGGGCGTGTGCGCCCGCGCGCGCGACGGCGTCAAGCTGCTCGGCGCCGGCGAACTGAAGGCGGCGGTGCATTTCGAGGTGTTCGGCGCCTCGAAGAGCGCGGTCGAGGCGGTCGAGAAGCTCGGCGGTTCGGTCAAGGCGCTCGCGGCGCAAGACGCCCCGGCATCGGCCTGACGACCCCGATGGGGTCGACATCGCGGTTCATCTGAACCATATGCACGGGGCGACGCATCTGACGATGCGTCGCCCTTTGCGTGTCAAAGCGCGTAAAGACCAGTTGACGCGGGTGGATGGAGGCGAAGGCGCCGTCATTGCGAGCGAAGCGAAGCAATCCATGGCTGGGACCACGCGACGGCGCGTTCGGTTTGACGGCGCGGGTTGTGTCAGTTCCCGGGCCGCCGCTTCGCGGCGCGCCTGGATGGCTGCGCTTCGCTCGCCATGACGGCGCTAGCGGCTGCATCTGACACCCGCAGAGGTAATCAGCGGAGCACAAACATGGCGTCGGCGGCCGAACAGCTCGCGGCAAACATCAATTGGGCGTCGTTCGGCAAAGCCGAGGAACTCAAGAAGCGCATCTGGTTCACGCTGGGGGCGCTGATCGTGTTCCGGCTCGGCACCTATATTCCGCTGCCCGGCATCGACCCGGCGGCGTTCGAGGCGTCGTTCACCGGCCATCGCCAGGGCGTGCTCGACATGTTCAACATGTTTTCGGGCGGCGCGGTGCAGCGCATGGCGGTGTTCGCGCTCAACATCATGCCCTATATCTCGGCCTCGATCATCATCCAGCTCTTAAGTTCGGTGATCCCCTCGCTGGAGGCGATCAAGAAGGAGGGCGAGGCGGGGCGCAAGACGCTCAACCAATACACCCGCTATCTCACCGTCATTCTGGCCATTTTCCAGGCTTACGGCATCTCGATCGGCCTTGAGGGGCGGCCCGGCATCGTCGCCGATCCCGGCTTCCTGTTTCGCGTCTCGACCATCCTGACGCTGACCGGCGGCACGATGTTCCTGGTGTGGCTGGGCGAGCAGATCACCTCGCGCGGCGTCGGCAACGGCTCCTCGCTGATCATTTTCGCCGGCATCGTCGCCCGGCTGCCGCAGTCGATCGCGCAATTGTTCGAACTCGGCCGGCAGGGCTCGATCTCGACCGGGCTGGTGCTCGGCGTGCTGGTGATGGCGCTCGTCGTCACCGCCTTCATCGTGTTCATGGAGCGGGCGCAGCGGCGAGTGCCGATCACCTATCCGCGCAAGCAGATCGGCAACAAAATGTACGAAGGGCAGAGTTCGTTCCTGCCGCTCAAGCTCAACACCTCCGGCGTCATCCCGCCGATCTTCGCCTCGTCCTTGCTGCTGCTGCCCACAACCGCCGCCAATTTCGCCACCGGCGCGGCCAGCAACGGTTATCTCGCAACCCTGTTGACGATCCTGTCGCCGGGCGGCCCGATCTATCTCATCGTCTATGTCGCGCTGATCGTGTTTTTCGCTTTCTTCTACACCGCGACGGTGTTCAACCCGCAGGACACCGCCGACAATCTCAAGAAACATGGCGGCTTCGTGCCCGGCGTGCGGCCGGGCGAGCGGACGGCGCAATACATAGACCAAATACTGACTCGCATTACGGTGCTTGGCGCTGGATATCTGGCCATCATCTGCGTGTTGCCAGAGATGTTGCGCTACAACGCGGCCGGCGCGTTCGCGTTCGGCGGCACCTCGCTGTTGATCGTCGTCAACGTGACGATGGACACGGTGGCGCAAATTCACGGACACTTGCAGGCGCATCAGTACGAAGGCCTGATCCGCAAGGCGAAATTGAGGGGGAGAAAGAGATGAGGTTGATACTGCTCGGGCCGCCGGGCGCCGGGAAAGGCACTCAGGCGACGCGGCTGACCGAGAAGTACGGCATCCCTCAACTCTCCACCGGCGACATGTTGCGCGCCGCCGTGAAGGCGCAGACGCCGATCGGCCTCAAGGCCAAGGCGGTGATGGATTCCGGCGCGCTGGTCTCCGACGAGATCGTGGTCGGCATCATCGCCGATCGGATCGAGCAGCCGGACGCCCACAACGGCTTCATCCTCGACGGCTTCCCGCGCACCGTGGCGCAAGCCGAGGCGCTCGAGGCGCTGCTGGCGCGCAAGCACATGGAACTCGACAAGGCGATCGAACTTGTCGTCGACGCGCCCAAGCTGGTGGCCCGCATCGTCAACCGCGCGGCGGAGGCCAAGGCGGCCGGCCATCCCGTGCGCAAGGACGACGACCCCGAGGTGTTCAAGACCCGCCTCGACGCCTACTTCCGCGACACTGCCGCAGTTACGCCTTATTATCGCGCAAAAGGGCTTTTGCGGGAGGTCGATGGCATGGCGGGAATTGGCGAAGTTTCCAAGGCCATAGACGCGATTCTGGCCCCGGCTTCGTGACGGGCGACAGACAAGTTGTCGTCGATCGGCGCGGCAGCGCCGGCTTTATCGTTCTCGATCGTCCGCAAGCCCTCAACGCCCTGACCTTGCAGATGGTGCGCGAGATCGCGGCCGCGCTCGACGCTTTCGAGCGCGACGCGGCGGTGCAGCGCGTGGTGATCCGCGGCGCCGGCGAGCGCGCTTTCAGCGCCGGCGGCGACGTGCGGTGGCTTTTCGAGCGCGGCCGCGCCGGCGATTATGAGGCGCAATCCGCCTTCTTCCGCGCCGAATACCGGCTCAACGCGCGCATCCACCGTTACCGCAAACCCTATGTCGCGCTGATCGACGGCGTCGTGATGGGCGGCGGCGTCGGGGTTTCGCTGCACGGATCGCACCGCGTCGCGACCGAAAAAGCCAGTTTCGCCATGCCCGAGGTCGGCATCGGCTTTTTTCCCGACGTTGGCGCGACCTACGCCCTGCCGCGCCTCCCGCATCGCATGGGCGTCGCCATGGCCGCGACCGGCCTGCGCGCCAACGGCGCCGACATGGCCGCGCTCGGCCTCGCCACCGCTTATGTCCCGCGCGAGCGCCTGCCCGACTTGACCGCCGCGCTGGAGCGGCCCGGCGACACGAGCGCGATCATCGCCGAATTCGCCGCCGCCGCGCCGCCCTCCGCCTTGCGGGCGCAGGCGCCGATGATCGAGGCGGCCTTCGCGCCAGCCGACGCCGCCAGCATCATGGCGGCGCTGGCGGCGGCGGGAAGCGATTTCGCCGCCCGGCTGCGCGAGATGATGGCGCAAGCCTCGCCGACCAGTCTGGCGATTGCGTTGCAGCAAATGCAGATCGGCGCGAAACTGTCATTCGAGCAGGCGATGGCAATCGAGTTCCGCATCGTTACGCGCATCTGCCGTGGGCATGACTTCTATGAAGGTGTGCGAGCGGCTTTGGTCGACCGCGACAATCGCCCGCAATGGGCTGCGCGCCCCGACCGGGCCGAGATCGACCGCTACTTCGCCGCTCTGGACGCGGCCGAATTGACGTTTGAGGGAGACGCAATTTGAAATACGAGATGCGACAGAGCCGCGACGGCGTTATCCGCATCATCGACCAGACGCCGCGCGCGACGGATGGCGGTTTCGCCGCCGCTTTGCCCGGCGCCGGCGAGACGCTGGTCTGGTTCATGCGCACCATGGCCTGCGTCTGGGTCGCCAAGGGCCTGTTCAACTGGGCCGTGCTGATGGGCCTCAACCCGCGTTTCGGCGATTTCACCATGCTGCCGCGCGCGTTGCAATCGACCATCGTGTTCTTCGCCGGCGCCGATCTGCTGGCCGCCATCGGCATGTGGCTGGCCGCGCCCTGGGGCGGCGTGCTGTGGCTGCTGTGCGCGGGAATTGAGGCGATTTCGCCGCTGTTGGGCGGCCGCGCGGCGATGCTCGGCGTGGTCGGCGTCGGCCTCAACCTGGGGCTGATCGCGCTCTATTTCACGCTCAAATGGCGCGCCGATCAGGAAAGAAGGTGAACGGTTGGCAACGTTGAGCAATAGTAAATCCCACATCCACCTCTAGTCGTGGTTAAGCGACTTACATAGTAAATTTCGGTTTGAATTCAGGTCCGATTCACCCAAATCAGGAAACTCTGGATTCATCTTGAGCTTTAAACTCGTATTCAGTCGCCTGCCCTATAGTCCATTTCATCGAAGGCCGGATAATAACTCGGTCAAGGCGGAACACTAGAGGCGGGATCGACATGAACATGCTGGCGAAAAAGGAAGAGGTTCAGGTCCGCGCGGAACGTATTGCGACCGTGCGTCCGGTGTATCTCGAAACCCTCAACATGGTGGAGCGGCTGCATCGCCGGTTGCTCGACGTCATCAAGGACGAGTTCGACCGCCGCGGCCGCTCGGACGTCAACGCCGTGCAGGCTTTGCTGTTGTACAACATCGGCGACAAGGAATTGACCGCCGGCGAGTTGCGCACGCGCGGCTATTATCTCGGCTCGAACGTCTCCTACAACGTCAAGAAACTGGTCGAGATGGGCTATCTCCACCACGCCCGCTCGCGCGTCGACCGCCGCTCGGTGCGCATCAGCCTGACCGAGAAGGGCAGCGACGTGCACAACATCGTCGTCAGCCTGTACGAGAAGCACGCGATGACGGTCGAGCAGATCGGCGGCGTCATCACCGACGATTTCCAGCGCATGAACCAGTCGCTGGCGCGGCTGGAGCGCTTCTGGACCGACCAGATCAAGTTCCGTCTCTGAGCGGCTTCGGACCTCCGCCAGAAACCCCTGGGCGCCGCGAGGCGCCCTTTTTTATTGAGCCCGCCTTTACTCCGCCGCCATCGGCAGCGACGTCGCGCGAACCGGCCGCCGCACCCGGCGCGCCCAAAATTCCCGCTCGGCCGCGCGCTTTGCCAGCACGACGCTCGGATCGACGCCTAAGCCAAGCGCCGTCGCGTCGCGCAAATCCTGACGCGACAGGCCGATGTCGGCCAGGCCGCGATCATCGAGTTGCGCCAGATCGGCGAGCACCCGGCGATGCTCGGCGACGCGAACCCACCAGACAATCGGAAACAGCGCGGCGGAAACGAAGCGGCGAAACATGGTTTTCTCCTCGTGCCGGCAAATTGCCGCGCCGCCCGGCTTGACGACAGGTACAAATTCGCGACAATCGGCGAAACTGTACCGATACAATTTCAGGACAACCGGATGAACGCCCCCGCGCCCAACCGCGTCGGTCTGGTGCTCGCCGCGCTGCGCGCGCGCATCGATTCGCGCGCTTTGCCGCGCGGCGCGCGGCTGCCCTCGGTGCGCCGGCTCGCCGAGGAGTTGGGCGTGTCGAAATCGACGGTGGTCGAGGCTTACGACCGGCTGGCGGCGGAAAGCGCCGTCGAGCCGCGGCGCGGCTCCGGCTTTTACGTCGCCGCCGCGCCCGAGCCGCTGAAACTCGCCGCCGCTCCGACGCTCGACCCCGCCGTCGATCTGCTGACGCTGGTGCGCCGGGCGCTGGAGGATCGGCCGCACGAATTGCATCCGGCTTCGGGCTGGCTGCCGGAGAGCTGGCTGCCCGAGGCGGGAATCGGAAAGGCGATGCGCGCGGTGGCGCGCGGGCCGGCGCCGACGAAGCTGCGCTATGATTCACCGCATGGCTTCGAGCCTCTGCGCCGGCTGATCGCGGCGCGGCTCGCCGAGCGCGGCGCGCCGATCGACCCGGCCCGGTTGGTGCTGACCGATTCCACCACGCAGGCGCTCGACCTCGCGCTGAGGTTCTTCCTCTCGCCCGGCGACCGCGTCCTGGTCGACGATCCCCGTTATTTCAATCTGGCGCCGCTGGTGAGCGCCCATCGCGCCGAAATGGCGACCGTGCCTTACACGCGAGAGGGCCCCGACCTCGCGGCGTTGGAGAGGGTGTTCGCGGAGAAACGGCCGCGCGTCTATCTGATGCTGGTCGGGCCGCACAACCCCACCGGCGCCACGCTCTCCGCCGCGGTCGCCCATCGCGTGCTTTCGCTCGCCGAGGCGCACGACGTCGTGATTCTCGAGGACGACATCTACGGCGACTTCGAGAGCCAGCCCTCGCCGCGACTGGCCGCGCTCGACGGCTACCGGCGCGTGCTCCAGGTCGGCGGCTATTCCAAGACGGTGACGGCGGCGCTGAAGATCGCCTATATCGCCGGCCGCGCCGACTGGATCGACGCGCTGGTCGATCTCAAACTCGCCACCACGCTCGGCAATTCCTCGTTCGCGGCGGCGACGATGCACGCCTTTCTCGCCGAGGGCGGCTACCGCCGCCATCTCGACGCGCTGCGGCCGCGCCTGGCCGCCGCGACCGCGCGGCTGTCGCAGCAATTGCAGGCGCTGGGGGTCAGGCTTTGGGTCGAGCCGCGCGCCGGCCTGTTCGCCTGGGGCGAACTGCCCGACGGGCTCGACGCGACCGAGGTCGCCCGCTTCGCGCAGGAGCGTAACGTGGTGTTCGCGCCGGGGCGCTCGTTCTCCGCCGATCCGCGCTGGCGCGGCTTCATGCGCTTCAACGTCGCCGCCAGCGCCGATCCGCGCGTGTTCGAGGCGCTCGCCTTCGCGATGGCGAAGGCGGGCCGCTCTCAGGGCGCGTAGCGGGCGCGATACCACTCGACGAACGCCCGCACGCCCGTCTCCACCTCGGTCTGCGGGACATAGCCGGTCAGCGCGCGCAACAGGTCGGGCGCGGCCCAAGTCGCCGGCACGTCGCCCTTCTGCATCTCCAGCAGCCGCCGCTGGATCGTCAGGCCGAGCGCCCGCTCGATCGCGTCGATGAACGGCAGCAGCCCGAACGGCTGGCCGCCGCCGATATTGACGACGCGATAGGGCGCGGCCGG
>JAGWRL010000356.1 GCA_028876585.1 Pseudomonadota bacterium
GTCATCGAGGCGACCGGCGCGAACAGCATCGCCAGTTTCGATCCGCCGAGCGAATAGCTCGACGGCGGCGCCTGCCGCAGCGCGACCAGCAGCAGCGGCGCCGCCTGCGCCGCCACGACATAGAGGCCGCGCCGCAGCAGAACCCCCGGCGCGGCGCGCAGCGTCCCGACCCGCATCAATCCGAACAGCAGCGCGAAGGCGCCCCAGGCGATCAGGTGGCAGAAGAACAGCGCGACGCCGAAGAGATTGAGCGCCAGCGCCTCGCGCGGGCCGAGCCGCTCGCCGCGCCGGACGACGAACGCCAAAGCGAGGAAGGCCAGCCCCATGCCGATCGAGAAATTCAGCAGCCCGCCGGTGGTCGCGACATTGTAGCTGAGGAACGGAATCGCCCAGATCGTCGGCGACGGTCTGGCGAACAGCGCCCGGTGCAGCGCGAAGGCGCCCAGCGCCGGCAGCACGATGGCGAGCGCCAGCGCCAGCCGCGCCGCCGTCTGCGGCGAGGCGAACGGTTGCAGGACGAGATAAAGCGCGTCGAGGCCGAGATTGGGGATCAGGCCGAGATGCAGGCGATAGAGCCCGCGCAACGGATCGCCCGGCGCCATGCCGTAGAGCGTCAGCCGCGCCCAATGGTTGACGATGTCGTTCGCGCGGGGGATGGGCCACAGCCACGCCGGCGCGGCGGCGATCGCGCACAGCCCGGCATAGAGCGCGCCGGCAACGCGCGGCGCCGCCAGCGCGTCGTCGCGGCCGCGCGGGGGCGCAAGGTCGAGTGAGGTCATGGCCGCGTTCCGCCGAGGAGCGGCCTTGGTTTACGCTGGATCAGGTAAAGAAAGGGTCAGGAGCGGCCGCCCGGCCGCACGGCGGCTTGCCGCACCGGCGCCCCGCCCTTGCCCAAAAGCCTAGCTTTGCGACGCAAAACGGAAGCTGTATAGCGGCGCCGTCCGCCCATCGCGCCAGTCAGGATTCGCCCCATGAACAAGATCAAGGTCGCCAACCCCGTCGTCGAACTCGACGGCGACGAGATGACGCGCATCATCTGGCGGCTGATCCGCGAAAAGCTGATCCACCCCTATCTCGACATCAACCTGCAATATTTCGATCTGTCGGTCGAGAATCGCGACGCCACCAACGATCAGGTGACGGTGGATTCCGCGCACGCCATCATGGCGGCCGGCGTCGGCGTCAAATGCGCCACCATCACGCCCGACGAAGCGCGCGTGAAGGAGTTCAAGCTCAAGGAAATGTGGAAGAGCCCGAACGGCACCATCCGCAACATCCTCGGCGGCGTGATCTTCCGCGAGCCGATCATCGCCCGCAACGTGCCGCGCCTGGTGCCCGGTTGGACGCAGCCGATCGTGGTCGGCCGCCACGCCTATGGCGACCAATACCGCGCCACCGATTTCCGCGTGCCCGGCAAGGGCCGGCTGACCATCAAGTTCGAGGGCGAAGACGGCCAGGTGATCGAGAAGGAAGTGTTCAAGTTCCCCGGCTCCGGGGTGGCGATGAGCATGTACAATCTCGACGATTCGATCCGCGATTTCGCCCGCGCCTCGCTCAACTACGGCCTGATGCGCAAATACCCGGTCTATCTCTCGACCAAGAACACGATCCTCAAAGCCTATGACGGCCGCTTCAAGGACCTGTTCCAGGAGATCTACGAGGCCGAGTTCAAGTCGAAGTTCGCCGCGATCGGCATCACATACGAACATCGCCTGATCGACGACATGGTGGCGGCGGCGCTCAAATGGTCGGGCGGCTATGTCTGGGCGTGCAAGAA
>JAGWRL010000039.1 GCA_028876585.1 Pseudomonadota bacterium
CGATCAGCCGCGCGTCGAGCCACGCGACGTCGGCGGCCAATCGCGCGCGCGTTCGCGTGAGCCACGCCGCGTCGGCGAGCGCTTGCCGGCCAAGCGTCAGCGCCGGGCCCGAGACGGCCCAGGCCCCGAGCGCCTCGCGCAAAGCTTGCGCCAGCGGCGCCTGCGCGATGGCGAAGCCGAGCCGCAGCCCCGCCAGTCCATAGGCCTTGCCGAACGAGCGCAGCACTACGGTCGCGGCGGGGACATCGCGCGCGAAGGTTTCGGGGTCGAATTCGGCGAACGCCTCGTCGACCACCAACAGGCCGCCGCTTTGCGCCGCCCGCGCGGCGAAGGCGCGCAGTTGCGCCGGCGGCCAGCGCCGCCCGTCCGGATTGTTGGGATTGACGACGACGATATGGGCGGCCTCCGTATCGCCGCGCACCTGCGCCCCCGCCGCCCGCCACGCGCTTTCATGGCCGCTGTAAGTCGGGCCGGGAATGGCGACCACAGCGGTGGGAAACAGGCGCGGCAGCCATTGGATCAGCGCCTGCGTGCCCGGCGCGACGACGACGTCGCCCCGCCTGGCGCCATAGCGCGCGGCGGCGAGGGTTTGCAGCGCGGCGACGTCGGCGGGGCTGGGCAGGCGGGTCCAATCCTCGCCCGCGAAGGTGGGCAGCGGGTAGGGAACCGGATTGACGCCGGTCGAAAGGTCGATCCACGGCGCCGGCGCGTCGGGAAAGGCGACGCGCGCGGAGTTGATATCGCCGCCGTGCTGGAATAGGCGCTCGAACGCCTCATTCCCTACGGTTCCGCTGTGCTGATTCATCTTCACCTCGCCGTGGCGGCGCTTCTGATCGAGGCGGCGGTCGGCTATCCGCAGCCCCTCTATCGCGAGATCGGCCATCCCGTCACCTGGATCGGCGCGCTGCTCAGCGCGCTGGAGGCGCGGCTCAATCGCGGGCCGGCGCGACGGCTCAAGGGCGCCCTGGCGCTCGCGGCGCTGTTGGCGGCGGCGGCGTTGCCGGCTTGGGCGTTGCAGGACATGCTGGCGGGGTCGTGGCTCGGCTTCGTCGCGCTGGCCCTCGCCGCCTCGACGCTGCTGGCGCAACGCAGCCTCTACGCCCACGTGCGCGCGGTGGCGGACGCGCTCGACGCCGACGGGCTGGAGGGCGGGCGGCGCGCGGTGGCGATGATCGTCGGCCGCGATCCGCAGGCGCTCGACGTCAGCGGCGTGGCGCGGGCGGCGATCGAGAGCCTGGCGGAGAATTTCTCCGACGGGATCGTCGCGCCGCTGTTCTGGCTTTGCGTCGCCGGTCTGCCCGGCGCGGCGCTCTACAAAGCGGCCAACACCGCCGATTCGATGATCGGCCATCGCAACGCGCGCTACGAACAGTTCGGCTGGGCGGCGGCGCGGTTCGACGATCTCGTCAATCTGCCGGCCTCGCGGCTGGCGGCGCTGTGGCTACTGCTCGCCTCGGGCGGGCGGGCCGGCGCGGCGGGACACGCGCTGCGGCGCGATGCGGGCGGGCATCGCTCGCCCAACGCCGGCTGGCCGGAAGCGGCGATGGCGGGCGCGCTCGGGCTGAAGCTGGCGGGGCCGCGCGTCTATGGCGGCGCGCGGGTCGAGGACGCCTATATGGGCGAGGGCCGGCGCGAGGCGTCCGGCGCCGACATCCGCGCCGCGCTGCGGCTTTATCTGCGGGCGTGCGTCATTCAATTCGCGGTCGTCGCGGCGCTCGCCTTTGCCTTGGCGGCCGGTTAGGATCGCCAAATGTCCGACCTGCCTCCGCCCGATGAATTCCAGCCGCTCGGCGAAATGATCGCCGCCACCGCGCGCGCCGCCCCCGACCGGCCCGCGCTCAAGGACGAGGCGCGGGCGCTGACTTATGGCGAACTCGACGCGGCGATGGACCGGGTCGGCGCGGCGTTGCAGCGCGACGGCGTCGGCGCCGGCGACACCATCGCCGTTTGCGGCGAGGCCAGCGTCGCCTATGTCGCGGCGTTTCTCGGCGCGGTGCGCATCGGCGTCGCGGTCGCGCCGCTGCCGCCGTCCTCGACGCCGGCGAGCCTGGCCGCCATGCTCGCCGACAGTCAGGCCAAGGCGCTGTTCGCCGATGCGACGACGCGGGCGCTGTTCGACCGGCCTTTCATCGCGCTCGACCGGCTGGCCGATTGGCTGGCGCCCGAGGGCGCGCGGCCGGCTGCGGTCGCCATCGCTCCCGACGCCGTGTTCAACACCATCTATTCCTCCGGCACGACGGGGACGCCGAAGGGCATCGACCAGTCGCACGCGATGCGTTTCGCCCATACGCAGCGGCGGCTGATCGCCGGTTATGACGAGGAATCGGTGACGCTGGCCTCGACGCCGCTCTATTCCAACACCACGCTGGTCGCGGTGCTGCCCACCCTCGCCGCCGGCGGCCGGGTCGTGCTGATGAAGAAATTCGACGCGCGCCGCTTTCTCGAAATCGCGCAGGCCGAGCGCGCCACCCATGCGATGCTGGTGCCGGTGCAATATGCGCGGCTGCTGGCGCTGCCCGACTTCGACAGGTTCGACCTCACCAGCTTCCGCATGAAGCTCGCCACCAGCGCGCCATTCGCCGCCGCGCTGAAGGCCGAGGTGTTGGCGCGCTGGCCGGGCGGCCTGACCGAATATTACGGCATGACCGAGGGCGGCGGCACCTGCATCCTGCTGGCGCATGAGCGGCCCGACAAGCTGCACACCGTCGGCCAGCCGGCGCTTGGCCACGACATCCGGCTGATCGACGAGGAGGGGCGCGAGGTCGGGCCGGGCGGCACGGGCGAGATCGTTGGGCGCTCGCCCGCGATGATGAACGCCTATCGCAACGCGCCCGACAAGACGCGCGAGGCGGAATGGCGCGACGCGCAGGGCCGCCGCTTCATCCGCACCGGCGATATCGGCAGGTTCGACGACGAAGGCTTCCTGACCCTGCTCGACCGCCGCAAGGACATGATCATCTCCGGCGGCTTCAACGTGTTTCCCAGCGATATCGAGGCGGCGCTGCTGGCGAGCGGGCTGGTGCGCGAGGCGGCCGTCGTCGGCGCGCCCTCGGCGCTGTGGGGCGAGACGCCGGTCGGCTTCGTCGTCTTGAAGCAGCCGACCGACCCGGAGGCGCTGCGGACGCACGTCAACGCCAGCCTCGGCAAGACGCAGCGGCTGGCGGCGCTGCGCGTGGTCGAGGCGCTGCCGCGCAGCGCCATCGGCAAGGTGTTGAAGCGGGAGCTGCGCGAGGCGGCGGGCGCGATGCCGTAGAACTTGCCCGCTGGCGGCAAGGCGCGTATATACCATATCGTATATACACTCGCAGGGACGTCATGCCTCACCTCGCCCGCGTCTTCAAATCCGGCAACTCGCAAGCGGTGCGTCTGCCCAAGGCGTTCCGCTTCGACGTCGATCAGGTCGAGGTCACGCAGGAGGGCGACGCGCTGATTTTGCGGCCACATGTGGAAAACCGCGACCCTTGGGCGTCGTTGAAAGAAGCCATGGCGCGAGGCTTTTCCGATGACTTCATGGCCGGCGGCCGCGAGCAGCCGGAAATGCCGCCCGACCGCGATTTTGGCGACGTCTTTCCTTGATCACGCATGTGCTAGACACGAACGCCGTCATCGGACTCGTGGCCCGCAAATCCGCGCCGCTCGTCCAGTGCTTCCTGCAAACGCCCCACGGCGCGGTGGCGATTCCCACCATCGTCGCGCACGAACTCTATTACGGCGTGTTCCGCAGCCAACGCATCGCGTACAATCTCGAAACACTTCGCCTCGCGATGGCGAACATTCCCGTTCTCGATTTCGACGCCGGCGACGCCTTCGCCGCCGGTGAGATACGCGCCGCCCTCGCCGCACAGGGGACGCCCATCGGCCCCTACGACGCGCTCATCGCCGGCCAAGCCAAAGCGCGCGGCCTGACCGTGGTCACCAATAATGTTCGGGAATTCGGCCGCGTCCCCGGCCTCAAGGTCGAGGACTGGACGGCTTAGGCGCGTTACGCCTTCGCCGGCGCCTTCACCGCGACGCCCGCGTCGGTCAGCATCGCCGCCAGTTCGCCCGACTGGAACATTTCGGTGGCGATATCGGCGCCGCCGACGAACTCGCCCTTGATGTAGAGCTGCGGGATGGTCGGCCAGTTGGCGAATTGCTTGACGCCCTCGCGCAGGTCGGCGTCTTCGAGCACGTTGATCCCGACGATCGGCGCGCCGAGATAATCGAGGATTTGCACCACGCGGCCGGAGAAGCCGCATTGCGGGAACTGCGGCGTGCCCTTCATGAACAGCACGACCGGATTGTCGGCGATCAGCTTCTCGATGCGTTGGCGGGTGTCGGACATGGGTTTGCCTCACAAAGCGGGGGTCAAGGCCCCGCAACCTTTTTCCATATAGGGCGCCGCCGCGCGGGCGGCTAGCCGCCGGTGACGCTCATGTGGCGCCGGGTCGAGGCGTGGCTCTGGCCGCGCTCGATCAGGAAGTCGTGGCCCTTCGGCTTGCGCGTGATGGCGGCGCGGATCGCCTGCTCCAGCAACTCGTCGCTCTCGGAGCGGCGCAGCGGCGTGCGCAGGTCGGCGGCGTCGTCCTGGCCTAGGCACATGTACATCGTGCCGGTGCAGGTGACGCGCACGCGGTTGCAGCTTTCGCAGAAATTATGGGTCAGCGGCGTGATGAAGCCGAGCCGGCCGCCGGTCTCGGCGACATCGAAATAGCGCGCCGGGCCGCCGCTGGCGTAGAGCGAGGGCTTTAGCGTGTAGCGCTGCTCAAGCGAGGCGCGCAGTTCCGTCAGCGGCAGATATTGGTCGAAGCGCGCGTTCTCGATCTCGCCGAGCGGCATCACCTCGATGAAGGTGAGGTCGAAGCCGCGCCCATGCGCCCAGGCGAGCAAGTCGCCGGCCTCCGCGTCGTTGACGCCCTTCAGCGCCACCGCGTTGATCTTGACCTTGAGCCCCGCCGCGTCGGCCGCGTCCAGCCCCTTCATCACCTGCGCCATATCGCCCCAGCGGGTCAGCGCGCGGAATTTCTGGCCGTCGAGCGTGTCGAGCGAGACATTGATCCGCTTGACGCCGCAATCGCGCAATTCGGCGGCGTATTTGGCGAGCTGCGAGCCGTTGGTGGTGACGGTGAGTTCGTCGAGCGCGCCGGCGCCGATATGGCGCGACAGCGAGCGGAACAGCGCCATGATGCCGCGCCGCACCAGCGGCTCGCCGCCGGTGACGCGGATTTTGCGCGTGCCGAGCCGCACGAAGGCCGAGCACAGCCGGTCAAGCTCCTCCAGCGACAGCAGGTCCTGCTTGGGCAGGAACGTCATGTCCTCGGACATGCAATAGACGCAGCGGAAATCGCAGCGGTCCGTCACCGACACCCTGATATAGGTGATGGCGCGGCCGAACGGATCGACAAGAGGCGCGGCGGGCGTGATCATTGGCTAAATCTAGGCGCGGCGCATGCAAAAAGAAAGCGGAGCGCTGGGCTCCGCCAAATATATCGTCGGGAATTTTACCCGCCCGTCAGTTCTGCACGACGACTTTCGCGCCGACGGGGACGCGGTCGTACAGGTCCTTCACGTCGTTATTGGTCATGCGGATGCAGCCCGACGACACCGCCTGACCAATCGTATCGGGCTCGTTGGAGCCG
>JAGWRL010000357.1 GCA_028876585.1 Pseudomonadota bacterium
CCGCGTGTCGGAGCGCGAGGTGCTGTCCTTCGCCGACCTTTATCCGCCCGTGCCGCACGGCCTGCTGCTGGGCGTGATCGACGATCCGCATTGGGGCCGGCTGTGGGACATGGCGAGCGCGGATTCGTTTGCGATGGCGGGTTGAGCATATCCCTGCTAAGGTAGCGCGCAACCGAAGGTGCGAATATGCCCCGAGCCAAGCGCATTTCCGACGACGGCCTCACCAAATTTCAGCGCTACCGGCTTTCCAAGGAACGGAAGGGCATGAAGCTGCTGCGCGTCTGGGTTCCCGACCCGCGTCGGCCAGAATTCGTGCGCGAGGCCAACCGCCAGGCCGAGCAATTGCGCGCCCGGCCCGAACAGAAGGAGGCGCTCGACTTTATCGCGGCGGCGTTCGCTTGGCCGGAATCGTGAGGCGAGGGGATATCGTTACCGTCGCCGCGCCAGGCGATTACGGCAAGCCTCGGCCAGCGGTTGTGATCCAATCCGATTGGCTCGCGAACACCGACAGCGTCCTGGTCGCGCTGATGACAAGCTCCCTGTTCGACGCGCCCATCTACCGCCTCACCGTCAAAGCGACCCCGGAGACCGGACTAAGAACGCGCTCGCAAGTCATGGTCGAGAAAATACTCGCGGTTCCGCGCGACAAATGCGGCGAAAGAATTGGGCGCCTCGACGAGACGGCGCTGATCGCCCTCAATCACATGATTTCGGTCATGATCGGGATTGCGGATTGAGCGTCGCCATCATTTCCCCGCCGCCGCCGCCACCTCGAACTCGCGCAGCACGACCGTCCACGACGTCCCGCCGATGCGCTGCGTCACCGGCGCGTCGAGCCGGCCGTGCAGCACCCGCTCGTCGATCTTGATCTCGCCGACCATGCCGGTGGCGACGAAATCGATCGGCGCGGCCGTCTTTTCGACAACCACGAGCCGGTCGTATAAATCCTTGTCGCGCGTCGATAGCCCGACGGCGATCTCGCCCGGCCGCGGCTCCATCTTGCCAAAGACGCCGAGCCGCGCCGGGCCGAGGACAACCTTGCCCTCGACAATCGCAGCGGGGAAAGCGATCGCCTGCCCCGCCTTCAGCGCCAGCTTGACCGGCTTTGGCGCCGGCGCCGCCACAGCGACGCCGGCCGCCAGCGCCAGGCTGATCAGCTTCACGCCGCCAACTGCCGCAGCACGTAGGCCAGAATGCCGCCGTTGCGGAAATATTCCAGCTCGTCCAGCGTATCGATGCGGCAGATCAGCGGCACGCGCGTCGTCGTCCCCGCCGCCGATTTGATCTCGGCGTGCAGCGTCTGGCGCGGCTTGAGGCCGCTGGTCAGGCCGGCGAGCGACACCGTTTCGTCGCCCTTCAGGCCCAGCGTCTGCCACGACGTCCCCTCCTCGAACACCAGCGGCAACACGCCCATGCCGACGAGGTTGGAGCGATGGATGCGCTCAAAGCTCTGCGCGATGACCGCGCGCACGCCGAGCAGTTTTGTGCCCTTGGCCGCCCAGTCGCGCGAGGAGCCGGTGCCGTATTCGCGGCCCGCGAACACCACCAGCGGAACATTGTCCTTCGCATAGCGCATCGCGGCGTCATAGATCGGCATGCGCTCGCCCGAGGGATGATGGATCGTGAAGCCGCCCTCGACGACATTGCCGGCGGAATCCTTCACCATCTGGTTCTTGATGCGGATATTGGCGAAGGTGCCGCGCATCATCACTTCGTGATTGCCGCGCCGCGTGCCGTATTGGTTGAA
>JAGWRL010000358.1 GCA_028876585.1 Pseudomonadota bacterium
CGCCGGCTACTACGTCGCCAAGGACAAGGGTTATTACAAGGCGGAAGGCCTCGACGTGACGATCAAGCCGGGCGGCCCGGACATCGCGCCCGAGCAGGTGCTGGCCGGCGGCGGCGCGGATGTCGTGGTCGACTGGATGCCGTCGGCACTGGCGTCGCGCGAGAAAGGCGTGCCGCTGGTCAATATTTCGCAGACTTTCAAGAAGTCCGGGCTGGAGCTGACCTGCCGCGCCGACACCGGCATCAAGACGCCGCAAGACCTGAAGGATCATACGCTCGGCGTATGGTTCTACGGCAACGAATATCCGTTCCTCAACTGGATGGGCAAGCTCGGGCTCAAGACCGACGCCTCCGCCGGCGGCGTCAAGGTGCTGAAGCAGGGGTTCAACGTCGACCCGCTGCTGCAGAAACAGGCGGATTGCATCTCGACCATGACCTACAACGAATATTGGCAGGTGATCGACGCCGGTTACAAACCGAGCCAGCTCGTCGTGTTCAAATATGAGGATCAGGGCGTGGCGACGCTGGAGGACGGCCTCTATGTGCTGGAGCCGAAACTGAAGGACCCCGCCTTCGTCGACAAGATGGCGCGTTTCGTGCGCGCCTCGATGAAGGGCTGGGCGGAAGCGCGCGCCAATCCGGCCGAGGCGGTGAAGTTCGTGCTCGACAACGACGCCACCGGCGCGCAGACCGAACATCATCAGACGCAGATGATGGGCGAGATCAACAAGCTGACGGAAGGCTCCGACGGAAGGCTCGACACGGCCGACTATCAACGCACCGTCAACACGCTGATGTCGGGCGGCTCCGATCCCGTGATTTCGAAGCCGCCGATGGGCGCCTACACGATGGAGATCACCGACAAGGCGCTCAAATAAGGCGCGACCATCGCGCGGCGGGGGGTCGGAAGCGACCGCCTCGTCGCCGCCTGCGCGGCGCGCCGTTACAGCGACACCCGGATGGCCCGACCCGGCGGCTGTTGCGCGCACAGGGGCAGATGTTCGCGCAGATAGCGCCAAAAGCCATGCGGCCGGCCGACGATCAGAAGTTCGGCTTTGAATTGTTCGATCGAGTCTCTCAGATTGGCGACGGCGTAGGCGCGCGCGTCGAGCGCCGCCTGACCCTGCTCGGGCGCCGCCGCCGCCAGCCGCTCCAGACAAACGTGCGTCGTCGTGGAGGCCGACAAGATGATTATGAATCGCGGCAGCAGGTTCGAGTGATGTTGGCTGATCTCGTTCTTCAGGTCGCAAAGCCGCTGCTCGATGGCCGCCCGCGCGTCCCCGTTTTGCAGGTACGCCGTCGCCTCATGCGCATTTTTGACGCTGCGAACGATGTCGTACAAAGCCGGTTGCAGGCGCTCGATCTTGTAATAAAGTTGCTCGGCCTTACGGGCGTTCCGCCAGCGGCTATCGCGCCAGTTGGCGATCAGCAACGATAGGGCCGCCGAGAGCAGGGCCGTGAATAAGCCCACGAGGGCGACGTGCGCTTGCGACATATTCACTGTTCCTATGAACCTGCCAGGAAATTCATAGCGAGGATGTTGTTACAATTGGACTCAAATTTGACGCCATCGCCGCGCGCGGGGAGATTTCGCCGCGTATTGTTTAGACTCTACTATTAACGATAGGTCATGCGCCAAGCGGATGTTAACCAAAACGGCGAGGGGTCTTATCGGGTCGCCCCCAGCTCGGCAGCTTCCTGACGATGGGTCGCCTCGCCGAGCCGCTCTAGACCGGCGATGGCGAGCCGCTTCACGACATTGACATGCTCGTGGCTCGCCTTGGCGGCGGCCTCGCCGTCGCCCTGCTCGATCGCCGCGATGATGCGCAGCATTTCGAGGTTGGCGTCTTCGGCGCGCCGCGGCTGCGCCACCGTCATCGCCCTGAGATGGTTGATGCGCGCGTTCAGGCCCTGAACGACCTGCCAGGCGACGGGCTTGTCGGCGATACGGAACAGCAGTTCGTAGAATTCCGTCGTCGCCTTGAGGATGGTGCGGCCCTCCCCGCTGGAAAACGCCTTCTGGATCGCTTCGTTGGCGAGTTTCAGTTGCGCGACATCGTGCGGACTTGCGGCGACGGCCGCCGCCTTGGTCGCTTCGGCTTCGAGCAGACCCCTTATTTCGTAGACCTGCTCGGCCTGCCGGCTGTCGAGCCGCGCCACCGCCGGCCCCTGCTGCGGGATGACCTCGACCAGGCCCTCGGATTCGAGGTGACGCAGCGCCTCGCGCACGACGGTGCGGGAAACCCCGAGCCGATCGCAAAGCATCCGCTCCACCAGTCGCTCGCCGGGACGGAACTGAAACCGCAGGATCGCGTCGCGCAGCCGCTCGACCGCGAGTTCGCGCAGGGTGCGCGCGTTGCGGTCGATCTTCAGCGTGTCGTCTTGGTTGGCCGCGTTCACGTGATGACCTCCAGCGATGCGTTTGTGCCTGCGAACCCGGCGCCGCACAAGGGGCTTGACATGCCGTATTATGGTATACCATAAGATGTGCAAGAGACGGGAGACGGAAACGTGGAGCGGTTGCGAAAAATCGTCACCTACACCGAGACGGCGCTGATCGAGGGCGGCCGCGCGGCGCCCAAGCCGTTGCAACTGTTCGCCGTCGCGGCGGTGCTGACCAATCCCTGGGCCGGTCGCGGCTTCGTCGATGACCTGAAGCCGGAAATCCACGCCGTCGCCCCCGAACTCGGCGCGTTGCTGACCGCGCAGATGTTGCGGCTCGCCGGCGGCGGCGAGGCGATCGAGGGCTACGGCAAGGCCGCCGTGGTCGGCACGTCGGGCGAGATCGAGCACGCCTCGGCGCTGATCCACACGTTGCGCTTCGGCAACCATTACCGGAAGGCGGTCGGCGCCAAGAGCTATCTCGCCTTCACCAACACGCGCGGCGGGCCGAACTGCCCCATCGTCATCCCGCTCATGCATAAGATCGACGAGGGCATGCGCTCGCATTACCTCACGATCCAGTTCTCCATTCTCGACGCGCCGGCGCCCGACGAGATCGTCGTGGCGCTCGGCGCCTCGATCGGCGGACGGCCGCATCACCGCATCGGCGACCGCTACCAGGACCTGAAGGATCTCGGCGGAACCGATGTCTGAGGGGCTCGCGCGCTACCGCGACCGCCTCGGCCGCGAGGTCGAGGTCGGCTACAACAGCGCCGGCCGCGGCCCGGCCGTGGCGCTGATCCACGGCGTCGGCCTGCAAAAATCAATCTGGGCGCCGCAGATCGCGGCGCTCGCGGGCGATCACGAGGTCATCGCCGTCGACATGCTCGGCCACGGCGCTTCGAGCCGGCCGCCCGAGGCGCCGCGCCTCGCCGATTACGCAGCGGCGGTGCGCGCCGTGCTGGATGCGCTCGACATCGAGAAAGCCGATCTCGTCGGTCACTCCATGGGCGCGCTGGTGGCGCTCGAATTCGCGCTCAATTACCCCGAGCGGACGCGCAGCGTCGTCGCCATGAACGCCGTGTTCTGCCGCACGTCCGAGCAGCGCGCCGCCATCGCCGCGCGGGTGGGGGAACTCGACGGCGCGCGCCTGCCCGATTGGAGCGGCACGCTGATGCGCTGGTTCGGCAAGCCCGCGCCGCCCGAACTGAGGCCGGCGGCGGCCCATGCCGGCGCGCTGCTGGCGGCGGCCGATCCGGTCGGCTATGCCCGCAGCTACCGCCTGTTCGCCGAGGGCGACGCCGACCACGGCGCCCGCCTCGCCGAGCTCGCCGTCCCGGCGCTGTTTCTCACCGGCGCCGAGGACCCGAACTCGACGCCCGCCATGTCGGCCGCGATGGCGCGGCTCGCGCCGCAGGGGCGGCTCGTCGTCATGCCCGGGATGCGGCACATGATGGCGCTGACCCATGCCGACGCTGTGAACCGCGAATTGCGCGGCTTCCTCGCCAGCCTCGAGTCCCGCCCCGCCCCGTTCGACCCGCGCGCCTTCCGCAAGGCGCTTGGCGGTTTCCTGACCGGCGTCACCGTGGTCGCGACGGTGCAGCCGGACGGAACGCCGCGCGGCTTCACCGCCAATTCCTTCACCTCCGTTTCGCTCGATCCGCCGCTGGTGCTCGTCTGCATCGCCAAGACCGCGGCGAGTTGCCCGATTTTCTCCGCCGCCGAGGGTTTTTCGGTCAACATCCTGGCGGAGCATCAGGCCGACGTATCCGGCCTGTTCGCCTCGAAGTCGCCCGACAAGTTCGGCGCCGTCGCCTGGCGGCGCGGCCCGGCCGGCAATCCCGTGCTCGACGAGGTCGCCGCCTGGTTCG
The DNA here is from genome assembly GCA_028876585.1 of Pseudomonadota bacterium. The sequence goes on from JAGWRL010000358.1 coordinate 4,253, forward strand.
ATTGCGCGCGGCAGGACGTGGTCGACGCCGGCGATCACGTCATCCTCATCGGCCGGGTGCAGGGCTTCGCCGAGCGCGCGGTCAATCCGCTCGGCTATTGCAAGGGCGCGCACATCACCTTCGGGCTGCAACTCGACGCCCTGGCGGCGAGCGGCGGGCGCACGCGCGTCGGCTCGATCCTGGAGCGCGACGGCGCCCTGGTGCTGGTCGACGACGGGCGCGGCAATCTCGATATCCCCAAGGGCGCCGCCGTCGGCGCGGCGACGGATTCCGACAGCCTCGCCGGCAATCTGAAGCGGCTCGGCATCGAGGCCGAACTCGGCTTCCTGTTCGCCGTCTACGAAGACCCTGCGCGCGGCGCGACCGCGATGTCGATCATCTATCGCGGCCAGTTGCGAAGCCTGGCCGCGGCGCGCGAAGACGTCATGCTGGCGCCCTTCGACGAAATCCCCTGGGGCCGCATCAAGGATGCGGCGCTCGCCGCCATGCTGCGCCGCTACATCGACGAGAAGCGGCAGGATCTATTCGGCGTCTATGTGGGCGACGCCGAACGCGGCACGGTGCAACCCCTCGCTCGCACGGCCTGAAGGAGCCGATCCATGAAATTCTCGCTATTCGTGCACATGGAGCGGGCGGATGCGGCCAAGCCGCACCGCGAGCTGTTCACCGAGCTGGAAGAGCTGGTGCTCGACGCGGAGGCCGCCGGCTTCGAATCCGCCTGGATCGGCGAGCATCACGGCATGGAGTTCACCATCGCGCCGAACCCGTTCGTGCAACTCGCCTATCTCGCGGCGAAAACGACGCGCATCCGGCTTGGCACCGGCAATGTCATCGCCCCATTCTGGCACCCGATCCGGCTCGCCGGCGAAGCCGCCATGACCGATGTCGCCAGCAACGGCCGGCTCGATCTCGGCGTCGCGCGCGGCGCCTATATGTTCGAATACGAGCGCCTGTTTCCCGGCCTCGACGCCTGGGGCGCCGGCCAGCGGATGCGCGAGATCGTGCCGGCGGTGAAGAAGCTGTGGGACGGCGATTACGCGCACGACGGCGAATTCTGGAAATTCCCCAAGACCACCGCGTCGCCGAAGCCGATCCAGCGCCCGATCCCGATCTGGGTCGCCGCCCGCGACCCCAACAGCCACGATTTCGCCGTCGCCAACGGCTGCAACGTGCAGGTGACGCCGCTCGCCTCGGGCGATGGCGAGGTGGCGAGCCTGATGGACCGCTTCCAGACCGCGGTCGCCGCCCACCCGGAGGTTGCGCGCCCGCGCATCAGCCTGCTCCAGCACACTTTCGTCACCGACGGGCCGGCCGAGACGGCGCAATTCGTCGACGACCTCAGCCGCTACTACGGCCTGTTTGGCGCCTGGTTCGCCAACAAGCGCCCGATCGAGCAGGCGATCATGGCGCCGCTGAGCGAGGAGGAGCGCGCCGCCGCGCCGCAATATGCCCCTGACAAAATCGCCAGCAATCTGGTGATCGGCGAGCCCGAGGCGGTCATCGCCAGGCTCAAGCGCTATGAGGCGCTGGGCTACGACCAGTTCGCGATCTGGATCGATTGCGGCGTCAGCCACGCGCGCAAGAAGAAGTCGCTCGACCTGTTCGTGCGCCACGTCATGCCCGCTTTCGCGTGAGATGAGCCGATGACCCTGGCGCGCTTCCAGCACTATATCGACGGCGCCTTCTGCGACGCCGCCGAGACCTTCGAGAGCCTCGACCCCTTCACCGAGGAGCCGTGGGCGCTGATGCCGGCCGCCAGCGCCGCCGACGTCGATCGCGCCGTGCAGGCCGCCCACCGCGCCCTCTACGCTCCCGCCTGGGCCGACATGACCGCGACGGCGCGCGGCAAGCTGCTGACGCGCCTTGGCGACCTCGTCGCCGACAACGTCGCCCGGCTCGCCGAACTGGAGACGCGCGACACCGGCAAGATCATCCGCGAGACCCGCGCCCAGATCGGCTATGTCGCCGACTATTACCGCTATTTCGGCGGCCTCGCCGACAAGCTGCAAGGGGCGCATCTGCCCATCGACAAGCCCGACATGGACGTGACGCTGCGCCGCGAGCCGATCGGCGTCGTCGCCGCCGTCGTGCCGTGGAACTCGCAACTGTTCCTCTCCGCGGTGAAACTCGGCCCCGCCCTCGCCGCCGGCTGCACCGTAGTCCTCAAAGCCTCCGAGGATGGCCCGGCGCCGCTGCTCGAATTCGCCCGCCTCGTCGACGCCGCCGGCTTTCCCAAAGGCGTCGTCAACGTGCTGACGGGCTTTGGCGACGCCTGCGGCCGCACCCTGACCAGCCACCCGCTGGTCGCCCGCGTCGCCTTCACCGGCGGCCCGGCGACGGCGCGCCATGTCGTGCGCAATACGGCGGAGAATTTCGCCCATACGACGCTCGAACTCGGCGGCAAGTCGCCGGTGATCGTCTTCGCCGACGCCGACATCGACAGCGCCTCCAACGCCATCGTCGCCGGCGTGTTCGCCGCCAGCGGCCAGAGCTGCGTCGCCGGCTCGCG
>JAGWRL010000359.1 GCA_028876585.1 Pseudomonadota bacterium
CCCGTCGGCGCGCTGGTGGAGACGCATCTCGACTGGAACGGGCCGCAGGAGCTTTATCAGACGACCTGGCCGGGCGCGGTCGTCGAGATGATCGACAGGGAAGCGACCATGTCTAGGGTCGCCTGAGCGCGTCGAGGGTGAAGGCGGCGGCGGCGAATTCTTTCTCCCGCGCCGCGCGCCGCAGCGTCGCCTCGTCGTCGGCGCCCCATTGCTGGATCTGGAAATCCTCGTCGACATGCGCCGCGCCCCAGGCGCTTGCCGCCGGCATCGCGCCGCGCGCCACCGCCAGCGCGATCAGAACCGAGCCGCTGAGGCTGGTCAGCCCATGCAGCGCGGTCAGCGCGAACGGGTCGGCGTAGGTCTCGACCGCCGCGCGCACGGCCGCCAGCGACGCCTCGGGCTGCGGCACATGCACGATGCCGCCCGCCAGCACGAAGCGCGCGCCGAGCGCGGCTTGCGCGAAGGCGAGCACGGGGTCGAACGCGGCGGCCTGTCGCGCGGCCAAAGCCTCCGGCTCCAGCGCGCGGTAGCAGACGAGATCGGCGCCGGCGAAACCGGCGATCTCCGCCGCCGTCGCCGCCATCGCTTGCGCGACGCCGTCGAGCGCGGAATTGGCGAGCCGGGTCAGCGGCATGGTCGCCGGCTGGATCGTCTCGCCCTGCGCTTGCCATTCCCGCGCCATCGCCTCGGCCAGCGCGCGCGTCGGCGCGATCAGCTTCGCCTTGGCGGGCGTGCGGGTCGGGCGGCCGTCGAGCAGCAGCGCGAAGCCGCCGTCCGCCTCACCCGCCTGCGCGCGCTCGTAGAAGCGCTTCAGCACGGGCGCCTGCATGTTGACCTGCGCCTGCTTGATCGAGGCGTTCCAGGAGGGTTCATTCATCCGGCGCGTCCTCGATCGGGTCGCGCGACGGGGCCACGAAGCCGAACATGTCGAAGGCGGCGCGCATATGCGGCGGCAGCGGCGCGGTGACGTCGATTTTGCCGCCGCGCGGATGCGGCAGCGTCAGCCGGCGCGCCATCAGATGCAGCTTGGGCTCCAGCCCCGGCGGCACGGCGCGCAGGGGATCGTTGCGGGCGGGATCGTTCGCCGGGCGGCGATTGTATTTCGGGTCGCCGATGATGGGATGGCCGATCGCCTCGCAATGGGCGCGCAACTGGTGCGTGCGGCCGGTGATCGGGCGCAGCGACAGCCAGGCCAGACGCGGCCGCACGAGGTCGACCGTGGCGTAGAGCGTGATCGAATGCTGCGCCTCGGGGTCGCCGTGGCGCACCACGCGCATCCGCTCCTTCTCGGCGTGATCCTTGGTCTTGCCCGCCCGGTCGTCGCCCATCGCCTCGCCCTTGGCGAGAAACAGCGAGATGCGGCCGTTCTCCGGCCGGGGGCAGCCCTCGACCAGCGCCCAATAAATCTTCTTGGTCTCGCGGGCGCGGAACAGCGCGCCGAGTTCCGCCGCCATCTTGCGCGATTTGGCGCATAGCAGCACGCCGGAGGTGTCGCGGTCGAGCCGATGCACCAGCACCGGGCGCTCGCCCTTGGCATCGGCGAGCGAGGCCAGCATGCCGTCGACATGCCGCTTGGTGCCCGAGCCGCCCTGGCTCGCCAGCCCCCACGGCTTGTTGAGGACCAGCACGTCGCGGTCCTCGAACAGGATCAGCGAGCGCAGATATTCCGCGTCGGCGGGATTGACGACCGGCGCGTCGGCGGCCTTGGGCGCCGGCAGGTCGAGCGGCGGCACGCGCACCCTTTGCCCGGTTTCGAGCCGGGTCGAAATCTCGACCCTTTTGCCCTCGACCCGGATCTCGCCCTTGCGCACGATCTTGTTGAGATGCGACAGCGGCAGCGCGGGATAGCGGCGCTTGAACCAGCGGTCGAGCCGCATGCCCGCTTCGTCGTCGCCGACGGCGACCGTCTCGACGCCCGTCATGGCGAACTCCGCGCCGCGCCGCCCTGGGCGGGAAATACGATGGTATAGAGACTTATGCGATCCATAGCGGGCCTTCTAGCGCCCGCCGGGCGGGGCCGCAAACTGACGCCGATCAAGGCGTCGGCAATCCGCCCCGGCCAAGATCACCGCCGAACCTTGGGAGCAGCGCATGCAGGGACATTACCACGCCGTCGTCTGGATCGACGGTCACGAGGCGCGGATATTTCATTTCAACGCCGACGACGCCGAAAAGCGCGTGATCCGTCCGCGCCATTCGGACAAGGAGCGCCGGCGCGAAAAACATTCCGGCCATGCAAGCGCCGACGACGCGCATTATCTCGAAGACGTGACGCTGGCGATCGCCGACGCCGGCGCGATTCTGGTGACCGGGCCGGGCGCGGAGAAGACTGAGCTGCTCAAGCACATCGAGCACAAGCATCCGCGCCTGAAAGGCGCGATCGAGGCGGTCGAATCGGCCGACCACCCCAGCGACAACGAACTCGTCGCCCATGCGCGCAAGACGCTGGCCGCGGCCGACCGGATGCGGTCGCGGCTCTAACCGGGGCGCCTCAGCCGAAATCCTCCGGCTCGAACAGCGGGCGGATTTCGAGCTGCAACGGGCCGGCGGGCGAGGTCGGGCATTGCCTCGCCCAGCCGATCGCCTCCTCGAGGTCCTTGACCTTCCACAGCCAATAGCCCGAAGCGAGTTCGCCCAGCGTGCCGAACGGGCCGGGCGCGACGGCGCGCGTCTCGCCGGCCAGCGCGACGCGGGCGCCGCGCGAACTGGGCTTGAGGCCGCCGCCGTCGAGCATCACGCCCGCCGCGATCAGCTTCTGGTTGAAGGCGCCCATCGCCGCGATCAATTCCGCGCCCGGCATCTCGCCGGCCTCGGATTGCGCCGTCGCCTTGACGATCACCATCACGCGCATGAGCGCCTCACTTCTTCGCCGCCACCAGGCCGAACATCGCCCCTTCGGGGTCGGCGCATTGCGCCGCCCACATGCCGCCGGGCACCTCGTGCGGGCCGTGCAGCAGCTTGCCGCCCTTCTCCGTCACCCGCGCGACCGCCGCGCCGGCCGCCTCGACGATGAAGTAATAGAGCCAGCACGGCCCCGGCCCCTCCGGCGTTTTCGACATCATGCCGCCCTGCTCGGAGCCGTTGTCGAAGATGCGGTAGACGCCCATCGGCCCCATGTCGAACTGCCGCTCCTCCTTCCAGCCGAACTGGCTGGCGTAGAAATCGAACGCGGCCTTGCCGTCGCGCGCGTGCAATTCGCGCCAGCCGACCAGGCCCGGCGTTTCCGGCGGCGGCGGCGCGGGCGGATTGCCGCCGGCGTCCTTGAACAAAGCGAACGGCGCCCCCTGCGGGTCGGCGACGATCGCCATGCGGCCGACGTTGGGAATATCCATCGGCGGGCGCAGGACGCCGCCGCCCGCCGCCTTCAGCTTCTCCACGGCGGCGTCGACGTTTTCGACATAGATATAGCCGGTCCAGCACGGCGGCGCGCCCTTCGCCTCGGGCGGGGTCTGCAACAGGCCGCCGACGCCGTATTCGCCGACCGAGGCGATCTGATAGGCAAAGCCGGCCATGCCGGTCTCGGCGATGTTCCAGCCCACGACATGGCGGTAGAACTCGACCGCCCGGGGAAGGTCGGCGCCCATCCATTCGCACCAGACGAATTTGCCGGTGTTGCCGCTCATGCGATCCTCCTCAAGGTTGGGCCGGCGCGTTTGGGCGCGGCGATGTCGAGCTTGTTGAGCCCCCTTGGCGCCTGCATGACGCCGGGAGGGCGCGAAAGTAGGGCGGGCGGCGGGCGCGGGGCGACCCGCCGGTTCAAACCAAATTTATCGCCGCGCCCGAGGCCGCGCCGGCACTATACCGACCAGTCGGTACAACGCAAGCCTGCCGCTGCGGGCTCTGTACAGGGGCCGGCGGTTCGCCTATTCAGGCGCCGGTTTTCACCCTCCATCGAGGCATGGCTCATGGCCGAGTTTCCTGCTCCCGGCGATCGTCTGGCGACTGTCTTCGGCGGTTCGGGTTTTCTCGGCCGCTATATCGTGCGCGCCTTCGCGCAGGCCGGCTGGCGGGTGCGCGTCGCCGTGCGCCGCCCCGATCTCGCCGGTTTCCTGCGCACCTACGGCGCTGTCGGCCAGGTCGAGCCGGTGCAGGCCAACGTGCGCTTTCCCGCCTCGCTCGACGCCGCGCTCGAAGGGGCGGAGGTCGTCGTCAACGCCACCGGCATCGCGCGCGAATCGGGCCGTCAGCGATTCGAATCGGTGCATGTCCACGGCGCGGAGGCGATCGCCCGCGCCGCCCGCGCCGCCGGCGCCCGCGCGCTGACGCATATTTCCGGCCTCGGCGCCGATGCCCATTCAGCCAACGCCTATATCGCCAGCAAGGGTCGTGGCGAAGAGGCGCTGCGGGCGGCGTTTCCCGAGGCGACGATCCTGCGCCCTTCGGTGGTGTTCGGCCCCGAGGACGCGTTCTTCAACCGGTTCGCCGATCTCGCCCGCTTCCTGCCCGTGCTGCCGGCTTTCTCCGGTGGAGCGGCGAAACTGCAACCGGTCTATGTCTGCGACGTCGCGCTGGCGGCGGCGCGGGCGCTCGACGGCGGGCTGAAGCCCGGCGCGACTTACGAACTCGGCGGCCCCGAGATCATGACGCTGACCGAGGCGATGGCGCTGGCGCTGCGGTTCGCCGAGCGCCGCCGCGCCATCGTCCCCGTGCCCTATGCGCCGTCGCGCTGGATCGCGCAGGCGACGGAAATCGCCAGCCTCGTTTCGTTCGGCCTGTTCCCTGAGGTGCTGACGACGACGCGCGATTCTGTCGATCTGCTGCGCAGCGACAATGTGGTCTCGGCCGACGCCGTCGCGCAGGGCCGCGATTTCGCCGGGCTCGGCATTGCGCCGCGCGGCGCGGAGGCGATCCTGCCGCTCTATCTCGCGCGTTATCGCAAGACCGGCCAATTCGCCTCGAACCGCTTCGCTTGACCGCGCGGCCCTGCTATATCGGCGCACCGAGCGAGAAGTGATTGCGATGAACCGGCACGAAAAGCCAAGCGGCGTGGAAGCGCGGCTGCAATATCTCGATGGCGAATTTCGCGTGCTGCGGCCCGGCATGTTCGTCATCTGCGCCGTGACCGGCCTGCCGATCCCGCTCGAAGACCTGCGCTACTGGAGCGTCGATCTGCAGGAGCCCTATTCTTCGCCCGAAGCGGTGATGCAGCGCATGTCGCAGCACGTCGACAAGGACTGACGCGGCGCGTTCTGGTTGATCCCGGCGGCGGGCGTAGCATCGCCCCGCTATTGCGGCGCACAAACAATCTCCGATCGCACGCCCCGAAAAGGGGGGTGACAAGCGCGCAAAAACCGTCAAATTGGTTTAGGGATCAACAGAACGACCAAAGGGATCGATGCCGCCCAGGGAGATGGCGAACGGCGCAACGCCGGGCGCGGCGCCTGACGCCTTGCTGAGCGTCGAGGGCGTGAGCGTCCGCTTCGGCGGCGTGATCGCGCTCGACGACGTGCGGTTCAGCGTCGCGCCGGGCCAGATCTGCGGCCTGATCGGCCCCAATGGCGCCGGCAAGACCACCCTGTTCAATTGCATCTCGCGCCTCTACCAGCCCAGCGCCGGCGACATCCGCTATCAGGGCCGGCGGCTGTCGCAGGTGCGCGTGCATGAAATCGCCGAACTCGGCGTCGCGCGCACGTTTCAGAATCTGGCGCTGTTCTCCACCATGACGGTGCGCGAGAACGTGGCGGTCGGCGCGCACGCCTGCGCGCGTGGCGGTTTTCTCGCCAACGCGTTCTCGACGCCGCAGGCGCGCCGGGCCGAGCGCGAGATCATGGCGCTGGCCAATGCGCTGATTGAGGAATGTCGTCTGCAACGGGTCGCCGACCGCTATGTCGGCGAATTGCCGTTCGGCGTGAAGAAGCGGGTCGAACTGGCGCGCGCGCTGGCGATCGCGCCGAAACTGCTGCTGCTCGACGAGCCGGCGGCCGGGCTCAATCACGAGGAGGTCGACGAACTGGCGAGCGAGATCGTGCGGATGCGCGACAAGCGCGGCCTGAGCGTGCTGCTGGTCGAGCATCACATGAATCTCGTCATGCGCATTTCCGATCAGGTGGTCGCGCTCGATTTCGGCCGGGTGATCGCCGACGGGACGCCCGACGCGGTGCGCGCCCACCCCGACGTGATCCGCGCCTATCTCGGCGCCGCCGCATGAGCGCGCTGCTCTCCGTTCGCGGCCTGAAGGCGTTTTACGGGCCGATCGAGGCGCTGCACGGGATCGACTTCGAGGTGGAGCAGGGCGGCGTGACCGCGCTGCTCGGCGCCAATGGCGCGGGCAAGACGACCACGCTCCGGGCGCTGAGCGCGATGATCCGCCGCGAGGGCGCGATCGCGTTTCGCGGCCAGCCGATGCGCGCGCGCGCGCCCGAGGAGGTGGCGCGGCTCGGCGTCGCGCATGTGCCGGACGGGCGCGGCACCTTCACCGATCTCACCGTCGAGGAGAACCTGAAGCTCGGCGCCTATGTCAGGCGCGACCGGGCCAAGGTGAAGACCGATTTCGAGCGCGTGTTCGGCTATTTTCCCCGCCTCGCCGAGCGGCTCAAACAACAGGCCGGCACGCTGTCGGGCGGCGAACAGCAGATGCTGGCGATCTCGCGCGCGCTGTTGCTCTCGCCCAGCCTGCTGCTGCTCGACGAGCCATCGTTCGGCCTCGCGCCGCTGGTGGTGGCGGAAATCTTCCGCATCCTGCGCGCGATCAATCAGAATGAGGGGGTCAGCATCCTGATCGTCGAACAGAACGCCAATCTCGCGCTCGATCTGGCGACCCACGCCTATCTGCTCGAAACCGGCCGGGTCGTGGTCGGCGGCGCGGCGGCCGACATTCGCGCCGACGATTCCGTGCGCCGCGCCTATCTCGGCTATTGAGGGGGACGACAGATGGTTGAACTCCTCCATCAACTCAGTTCGGGTCTGGCGCTCGGCGGCGTTTACGCCATCACCGCCCTGGCGCTGGTGATGATCTTTCAGGCGACGCAACTGGTCAATTTCGCGCAGGGCGAGATGGCGATGTTCTCGACCTATGTCGCCTGGTGGCTGATGCAGAACGGCTGGAGCTATTGGCCCGCCTTCGCGCTCACGGTGGCGCTGTCGTTCGTCGCCGGGGTGGTGATCGAGCGCGTCGTCGTGCGGCCGTTCGCCCATGCGCCGATCCTGGCCTCGGTGATCGTGTTCATCGGCCTCGGCTTCATCTTCAACGCGCTGGCCGGCTTCCTGTTCGGCTACACCGTGCAAAGCTTCGACACGCCGTTCAACGGGCGGCCGTGGTTTGGCCCCAAGCTGTTGTCGGCGCATGAATCGGGCGCGGTCGTCGTTTCGCTGATTGTATTGGCGCTGGTGTTCGCCTTTTTCCGCTTCACGCCGCTCGGCCTCGCCATGCGCGCGGCGGCGCAGAATCCGGCCTCGGCGCGGCTGGTGGGGGTGCGCGTCGGCTGGATGCTGGCTTTGGGTTGGGGTCTGGCGGCGGCGATCGGCGCGATCGCCGGCATGATGGCGGCGCCGATCGTCTATCTCGACCCCAACATGATGGGCGGCATTTTGCTCTACGCCTTCGCCGGCGCGGTGCTGGGCGGCATCGACAATCCCTGGGGGGCCGTGTTGGGCGGCTTCACGGTCGGCGTGGTTGAAAACCTGCTCGGCGCCTATGTCGTCGGCGAGGAAGTGAAGCTGTCGGTCGCCCTGATCATCATCGTTGGCGTGCTGGTCGCCAAGCCCTCGGGCCTGTTTGGCCGCCGCATCGTGGCGAGGGTCTGATGGCTGCGCTGACGCGCCTCGCCTGGGGCCTCGCCCTCGTCTTCGCGCTCTCGGCGCCGTTCTGGATGAGCGGCTACCATCTCTATCAGGGCGCGCAGGTGCTGATCTACGCCATCGCGCTGCTCGGCCTCAATCTGTTGACTGGCTACAACGGCCAGCTTTCCCTTGGCCATGGCGCGTTCTTCGCCATCGGCGGCTATGGCGCGGCGATCCTGATCGTCAAATTCGGGTTGCCCTATTGGCTGGCGATTCCGATCGCCAGCGCCGTCTGTTTCGTCGCCGGTTTCCTGTTCGGCTTCCCGGCTTTGCGCTTCGGCGGGCTTTATCTGGCGCTGGCGACCTTCGCGCTGGCGGTGGCGGCGCCGCAATTGCTCGCCTACAAGGGGCTCGATTTCCTCACCGGCGGCTCGCAAGGCTTGCAGGTGCCCAAACCCGGCGCGCCGTTCGCGCTGCCGCTGTCGGTTGATCAGAGCGTCTACTGGCTTTGCCTCGCCGCGACGCTGGCGCTGTTCGCGCTCACCGCCAATCTGTTGCGCGGCCGGGTCGGGCGGGCGCTGGTCGCCATCCGCGACCATCCGATCGCCGCCGAATCGATGGGCGTGAACGCCGCGCTTTATAAGACGATCTGCTTCGGAATTTCGGCGTTCTACGCCGGCGTCGCCGGCGGGCTCGACGCCATCGCGGTCGGCTTCGTCTCGCCGGAGAGTTTTGGGCTGGCGCTGTCGCTCGCCTTTCTCGTCGGCATCGTCATCGGCGGCCTCGCCTCGCTTGGCGGCGTCATCTTCGGGGCCTTGTTCATCGAATTCGTGCCCAATTACGCCGACCAACTCACCGTCTATTTCGGCGAGAACGCCAAGGCGCTGCCGGGCGCCGTCTATGGCCTGATGATGATTGTGATGATGGCCGTGGCGCCGCGCGGGATCGCCGGGCTGTTGCGCGCATTGGCGCAGGCGGTGAGAAAGGCGTAGACTGCAACAAAAGCCAAAACCGGGAGGATGAAGCGATGAACCGACGCGAGTTTATGACCTCCGCCGCCGCGATGGCGATGTTCTCGACACGGGCGGGCGCCGCCGAGACGCCCGGCGTCAACGCGACCGAGATCAAGATCGGCCAGACCATGCCCTACAGCGGCCCCGCTTCAGCCTACGGCGTCATCGGCCGCACCGAGCTTGCCTATTTCAAGATGATCAACGAACAGGGCGGCGTCAACGGCCGCAAGATCAACCTCATCAGCCTCGACGACGCCTACAGCCCGCCCAAGACGGTGGAGCAGGCGCGGCGACTGGTTGAACAGGAGCAGGTCGCCTTCCTGTGGCAATGCCTGGGCACGCCGCCCTGTCTGGCGATCCGCCAATATTGCAACGACAAGAAGGTGCCGCAATTGATGTGCTCGACCGGCGCCAGCCTGTTCGACGACCCCAAGCATTTTCCTTGGACGACGCCGGCCAATCCGATCTATGAAACGGAGGCGCGCATCTTCGGCAAATACATTCTTGCCGAGAAGTCAGACGCCAAAATCGGAATCCTCTATCAGAACGATGGCTTCGGCAAGGATTATCTGGCGGGCCTCAAGGCCGCTCTGGGGCCGCAGCGCGCCGGAGCGATCGTCAAGGAGGCGAGCTACGAAGTCTCGGAGCCGACGGTCGATTCGCAGGTCACGAGCCTGCAAGGGAGCGGGGCCGACCTGTTGTTCCTCGCTGCGACGCCAAAATTCGCGGCGCAGGCGATCCGCAAATCCTATGACCTGGGTTGGAATGGCGCCCGCATCGTCAGCAATGTTTCCTCATCGGTAGCGATCATGAAAGCGGCCGGCTTCGAGAAGGCGAAAGACGTGATCAGCGCCAGCTGGGGCAAGGAGCCGACCGATCCGCGCTGGAAGGACGACCCCGGCATCAAGGGCTGGGCCGCGTTCAACGACAAGAACATGAGCCCTTCCGTTTTCACCGACGCCAACGCCGAATATGGCTACGGCAACGCCATCGTCCTGGTGCACATCCTCAAACAATGCGGCGACGACCTCTCGCGCGAAAACATCCTGCGGCAGGCGACCAACATCAAGAATCTGCAACTGCCGACCTTGCTTCCCGGCATGACGATCAACACCTCGCCCGACAATTACCGGCCGATCCGCCAGATGCAGCTTGAACGATTCGACGGCGCGACCTGGCAACTGTTCGGCGACCTGATCGGCGCGTGAGGCGCCTCACCAAAACGGAGAAAGCGAACATGACGACACGACGCACCTTCTTATCCGGCGCCGCGGCGGGGTTGGCGGCCGGCCTGCTGCCTGCCCGCGCCGCCGACATGCCCGGCGTCACCGACAAGGAGATCAAGATCGGCCAGACGATGCCTTATAGCGGCCCCGCCTCGGCCTATGGCGTGATCGGCAAGACGGAGGCCGTCTATTTCAAGATGATCAACGAACAGGGCGGCGTCAACGGCCGTATGATCAATCTGATCACGCTCGACGACGCCTACAGCCCGCCCAAGACGGTGGAGCAGACGCGGCGGTTGGTCGAGCAGGAGCAGGTGGCGTTCCTGTTCAACCCGCTCGGCACCGCGCCGTGCCTGGCGACGCGCGAATATCTCAACCAGAAGGGCGTGCCGCAATTGTTCGTCGCCACCGGCGCCGCGACCTTCTCGGACCCCGAGCACTTCAAATGGACGGTCGGCTTCCAGCCCAATTATCAGACCGAGGCGAGCATTTTTGGCAAACACATTCTCGCCACCAAGCCGAACGCCAAGATCGCGGTGCTCTATCAGAATGACGGCTTCGGCAAGGATTATCTGATCGGCCTCAAGGCGGGCCTGGGCGCGGACAAGGCCGGCATGGTGATCAAGGAGGCGTCGTACGAAACCTCCGAGCCGACGGTGGATTCGCAGGTCGCCAGCCTGCAAGGCTCCGGCGCCGACGTATTCCTGATCGCCGCGACGCCGAAATTCGCCGCGCAGGCGATCCGCAAGAGCTTCGATCTGGGGTGGGAGGCGGTGCGCTATGTCACCGACGTGTCGATTTCCATCGCCAGCGTGTTGAAGGCGGCGGGCTTCGAGAAGTCGAAGGGGCTGATCAGCGCCAATTACGGCAAAGACGCCAGCGACCCGCGCTGGAAGGACGACGCCGGCTTCAAACAGTACAAGGACTTCGTCGACAAACGCATGTCGACCAAGGATCTGGTCGATTCCAACGTCATCTACGGTTACGACGCCGCGATCTGCCTCGTGCATGTGTTGCAGCAATGCGGCGCCGATCTCAGCCGCGAAAACATCCTGCGGCAGGCGACCAGCATCAAGGATCTCGATCTGCCCATGCTGTTGCCGGGAATCAAGATCAACACCTCCGCCACCAACTACAGCCCGATCCGGCAGATGCAGTTGCAGGCGTTCAATGGAACGAGCTGGGAATTGTTCGGCGACGTGTTGCAAGGCTGATGCGCCACGCCGCGGCGAGGGATCGCCGGGCGGCTAAAGACACCTGAACTACGCGGGGAGCCTCGTCCGTCCAGGCGTTCCATCAGGGCGCCATCCGCTTGCGCGGCGGCCGGGGCGCCTCCTTCATCAATACTCGGTTTGATAGTGATAATGATGATGGTAGTGATGGTGGTGATGATGATGGTAATTATAGACCCGGCGACGATGATGGTGATGGTGGTGGTGATGGGCCCACGGCCCCGGCACGCCGATTGATATATCGGCGTCGGCGAGCTGCACGGGAGCCGGTTCGCTCGCCTGCAACGCCTTCAACGTTTCGATCGGGTTGGGGATCGGATCCAGCAGCTCGGCGATCGAACCGGGGTTCAAAATCCTTTCGGCCGCGTTCCGCGGCGCATGGGCCAAGGCGGGTGTGACGGAGGCCGCGCTCAAGGCGGCGATAAGTGCGATTGTCGATTTTTCCATAGCGATCACCACTTTCAGTTACGGCATCGCAGGGGAGAATGCGCCGCGGCGCAGAAGGTTCCGACCGCGCGAGGGCCCATGCCCGGCGTGTTCGACGGCAACGCAATTTGAGAGTTCATTTTTTCGCGCCGGTGGCGCAAATTCATCGCCGCCATCCCGAACGAACAGGGGACATCCGATGAACGAAACGCCGGAAACCGCCGCGCCCGCCGAACCCCGGCGTGGCCGC
>JAGWRL010000360.1 GCA_028876585.1 Pseudomonadota bacterium
CGGCAGCGCGGCCATGATCGACGGCTTCTGTCTCAGCAGGAAGGCTTTCAGCTCGTCGCCGTCCGACCACAGCGACGGGTCCAACTGGCCGATCACCGCGACTACGGCCTGCTCGACCGCGCCCAAGCCCGGCATCGCCGCCTCGATCGGCGTCTCGATCAAATCGGCCAGCGCATTGGCGAGCCGGTCGCGCGGCCCCTGCCCCAGCACCGGCGTCAGCGCATTGGCGCCTTCGTTGAGCGGCTGGAAATCATGCGCCGCCAGCGCGCGCCGCAGCCGCTCCAGCGCATTGGGATCGGAATTGGAGATCGCGTCGCTCAGCGCGCGCGCGCCGTCGCCGTGATCGAGCGAACTGATGAAGGTCGCCAGCAGCGCCGGCACGGCGGCGGCGACGAAAGACTTGCCCTGGCCGTCGTCCATGCCGACGGTGGCGGCCAGTTGCCGCGCCACGTCGGGCGACAAGACCTGCGCGATCTGGTCCTTGAGATCGACGTCCATGCAAAATCCCCCATCCGAGGCGTCGCCGCATTGCCGGCGCCCGACGCAAATCATAGCGTTGACGCGCGACAATGCAAAGTTGGCCCCGCTCAGGCGGAGATATAGGCCGTCTTGACGATGGTGTAGAATTCCGCCGCGTAACGCCCCTGCTCGCGCGCGCCCAGGCTCGACCCCTTCCGGCCGCCGAACGGCGCGTGGTAATCGACGCCCGCCGTCGGCAGGTTGACCATCGCCATGCCGGCCTCGACATTGCGCTTGAAATGGGTCGCGTGCTTCAGGCTGGTGGTGCAGATTCCGGCGCACAGGCCAAATTCGGTGTCGTTGGCGAGTTCCAGCGCGTGCTCGTAGGATTTGGCCGGGATCATCGCCGCGACCGGGCCGAAAATTTCCTCGCGCGAAATCCGCATGTCGTTGGAGGCGTCGACGAACAAAGCCGGCGCCATGTAGAAACCGGGCTTTTCGCGGTTCAGCCGCTCGCCGCCGAGCTTGAGCTTGGCGCCCTCCTGTTTGCCGACGCCGACATAGCTCAAATCCTGATCGAGCTGGCCCTGATCGACCACCGGGCCGACATGCACGCCCGGCTTCACCGCATCATCCACCACCAGACCCTGCATCCGCTCCGCCAGCGCGTCGCCGAAACGACCGTAGATGCCCTCGGTGACGATCAGCCGCGACGAGGCGGTGCAGCGCTGGCCGGTCGAGAAAAACGCGCCGTTGACGGCGCTTTCGACCGCGACCTTCAAATCCGCGTCGTCGAGCACGACGAGCGGGTTCTTGCCGCCCATCTCCAGTTGGAATTTCCGCATCCGCTCGACGCTGGCCGCCGCCACCCGCTTGCCGGTCGCAACCGAGCCGGTGAACGAGATCGCGTCGACCTTGGGATGATCGAGCATCGCTTGCCCCACCAGCGAGCCGCGCCCCATCACCAGATTGAACACGCCCTTGGGCGCGCCGGCGCGCACGATGATCTCGGCCAGCGCATGGGCCGAGCCCGGCACAAGGTCGGCCGGCTTGAACACCACGGTGTTGCCATAGGCAAGCGCGGGCGCGATCTTCCAGGCGGGAATGGCGATGGGGAAATTCCACGGCGAGATGATGCCCACGACGCCGACCGGCTCGCGCGTCACCTCGATGTCGACGCCGGCGCGCACGGAGGCGAATTTCTCGCCGGGAATGCGCAAGACCTCGCCGGCGAAGAAATCGAAGATCTGCCCCGCCCGCGCCACTTCGCCGATCGCCTCGGGCAGCGTCTTGCCTTCCTCGCGCGCCAGCAGCCGGCCAAGTTCCTCCTTGCGCGCGGCGATTTCGAGCGCGACCTTGAGCAGGATGTCGTGCCGCTCCTGCACCGTCGAGCGCGCCCAGCCGTGCAAGGCGGCGCGGGCGGCGTTGACGGCGGCGTCGAGTTGCGCGGCGCTCGCCTGCGCATATTCGCCGATCACGTCGTCGGTGTTGGACGGATTGACGTTGCGGGTGACGGAGACCCCCTCCACCCATTCGCCGGCGATGTAGTTCTTGCGCAGATCGGTCATGCTCATCCTCGGGGCTGTCTGGCGGGCGATATAGAGGGTTGCGCGGCGCGCGTCTAAACGTTCCTCGCGTTTGCGCCGAGATCGAGGGGCGTGTCGACGTCTCTCGTCACACCCGCCCCTTCGACTTCGACCGCAACGACCCGATCCGCCGGCAAAGCCTGCACCAGCCGGCGCGCGCCCTCGTCGCCCTGCAAGGCCGCGATTTGCGCGAACAAAGCGCGCCCGAGCAGCGCCGGATTGCCGCGCCGGCCCTCCAACACGGGAACCGCCGCCAGCGCCTGCGGGGCGGCGAGAAAGCCCGCGATCAGCGCATCGATCACTTCGCCCGAAACCTCCGGCATGTCGCCGAGCAGCGCCACCGCCCCGGCGACGTCGGCCGGCAGCGCCGCCACGCCCGCCTTGAGCGAGGTCGTCAGCCCCTCGGCGAAAGCGGGATTATGCATGAAGCGCACGTCGAGGCCGGCGAGCGCCGCCTCCACCTGCCCGCGCGCATGGCCGGTCACCACCAGCACCGGCCGCGCCCGCGACGCCAGCGCGGCCTTTGCGGCCCAGCGCACCAGCGGCTCGCCGCGCCAGTCGGCGATCAGCTTGGTCGCCTCGGCGCCGCCGGCGGCGCGATAGCGCGACGCCTGCCCGGCCGCCAGCACGATCGCCGCGATCTCAGCCATCGCCCTGGCGCGGCTGCGGCCGGCTCTCGATCTCCATCAGCAGCCCGCCGACGCCCATGCCCTGAATGTCGGCGCGCGTCACCGGCACGTCGGCCAGCACGCGGCCGAGCACCCAGTCAAAACCGTTCTCCTTGGGCGAGCGCGCGCAACCCGGCGCGCCGATCAAAGGCTTGCCGCCGAGTTCGCCCAACAGCAGCAGATTGCCGGGATCGACCGGCATCCCGACATGCTCGATGCGGCCGCCCGCCTGCTCCAGCGCGGCGGGGATCACGTCGCGCCGGTCGGTGATGGCGGAGGCGCCGAACACCACCACCAGATCGTAGCGCCCGCGCGTCGCCGCCAGCGTCTGCGCCAGCGCCGCCGTGTCGTGGCCGACGCGGAAATCCTCCGCGATGCGCGCTTTCGCCGGCGCGAGCCGCGCCTCCAGCACGCCAAGCGTCTTGGCGATCACGCTCGGCTTCAGCCCCGGCAGCAGCGTCGAGACGACGCCGACCCGCAGCGGCCGATAGGGGGCGACGGCGACCGCCGCCTCGCCCGCCGCCGCGCAGGCCGCCGCCAGCGCGCTCGCCTGCGCCGCGAATGGGATGATCTTCACCGTCGCCGCCATGTCGCCGGCGACCACGGGCGCGTATTCGGCCAGCGTCGCCACGGTGATCGCGTCGTCGATGCGGTTGATGGCGTCGATGCGCGGGCGCGAGACCTGCAACAGGCCGTTGACGGTGGCGAACAGATTGACCCGGCCGGTGAACGGCGGGTCGAGCCGCAGATGCGGCCCGGCGATGGAATTCGCCAGTTGCTGCGCCGCCGCGTCCTCGCCGATGTCGGCCGGCTCCAGTTGCGCGACGATCACGCTTTCGACGCCCGCCGCCCGCAGCGCCGCCTGTTCGGCCGGGCCGATGCGCTGGCCCTTCTTCAGCCGCGCCTCGCCGGCGCGCACCGCATGGGCGGAGATCGCCCCGAGCGCGTCGGCGACGTCGGCGGGTCCGAACTTCACGGCCGCTCCGCGCGCAGCGGCTTCTTGCGCAAGGCGGCGACGATTTCGCCGGCGATCGACACCGCGATCTCGGCCGGGCTGACCGCGCCGATGTCGAGCCCGATGGGGGCGTGGATGCGCGCCAGCGCGGCGTCGTCAAAACCCTCCGCCCGCATCCGCTCGACGCGCCGGGCGTGCGTCTTTCGCGAGCCGAGCGCGCCGATATAGAAACACTCCGCGCGCAACGCCCGCGTCAGCGCCCTATCGTCGATCTTGGGATCATGCGTCAGCAGGCAGATCGCGGTGTAGCGGTCGAGCGGGCGCGCCTCCAGCGCCTCGTCCGGCCATTGCGCGATCACCGGCGTGTCGGGGAAACGCTCTGGCGAAGCGAAGGCCGTGCGCGGGTCGATCACGACAGGATCGAGCCCGGCGATGCGGGCGATCGGGCCGAGCGCCTGCGAAATATGGACCGCGCCGATCATCACCAGCCGCACCGGGGGAACCTGCACGGTGAGGAAATAACTGGCGCCGTCGCGCTCCACCGTGCCGCTTTTGCCCGCGCGCAGCGCCGCGTCGATCTCGGCTTCAAGCGGATCGCCGGCGACCGCGTGCGCGGCGACGAAACGTTGCGACCCGTCGGCGAGGTTGGTCACCAGCGCGCAGGCGCGCCGCTCGCGCCGCGCCGCGTTCAATTCTTTGAGAAGAGCGAGCCTCATCCCTCGACCCGCTCGACGTAAACCTTGATCCGTCCGCCGCAGGACAAACCGACCTTCCACGCCGTCTCGTCGGCGACGCCGAACTCCAGCGTTTTCGGCTTGCCCGAGGCGATCACGTCGAGCGCCTCCTCCACCACCGCGCCCTCGACGCAGCCGCCCGAGACCGAGCCGAGGAATCGCCCGTCAGAATCGATGGCGAGATGCGAGCCGACCGGGCGCGGCGCCGAGCCCCAGGTCTCGATCACCGTGGCGATCGCCACGTCGCGGCCTTCGGCGCGCCAGCTTTCGGCGGCAGAGAGGATGTCGTCGGCGCCGGTCATGGGCTTTCCCGCAGAGCGTTGTGCATGACGCAATATAGGGGCGAGGGCCCCGCAAGCGCAACCTCGGCGCGGTTGACCCCGACGCCGCGCGCTGCCATCACTTTGGCCGAGAGAGACCCAGCCATGAACGCGCCCTTCAAGAACTCGATCGCCGCCCTCGTCCCGGAACTCACGGAATGGCGGCGCGACTTTCACCGCCATCCCGAACTGCTCTACGCCTGCCATCGCACCGCCAAGGTGGTGGCGCAGCGATTGCGCGAATTCGGCTTCGACGAGGTGCACGAAGGCGTCGGCAAAACCGGAGTCGTCGGCCTGCTGCACGGCGCCAGCGGCGCGGCGATGAGCGCCGACAAGCGCGTGCTGCTGCGCGCCGACATGGACGCGCTGCCGATCCACGAGGCGACCGGCGCGGAGCATGGCTCGCAATCGCCCGGCGTGATGCACGCCTGCGGCCACGACGGCCACACCACGCTGCTGCTCGGCGCGGCCAAACATCTGGCGCAAGCGCGCGATTTCGACGGCACGCTGGTGTTCTGCTTCCAGCCCGCCGAGGAAGGCGGCGCGGGCGCGGAGGCGATGATCGAGGACGGCCTGTTCGAGCGTTTCCCGGTCAAGGGCGTCTATGGCCTGCACAATTGGCCGGGCCTGCCGGTCGGCCAGTTCGCGGTCGCGCGCGGGCCGGCGATGGCCTCCGCCGACCGGCTGGAAATCGTCGTGCAGGGTAAAGGCGGCCATGGGGCGATGCCGCATCTGGCGCGCGATCCGATCGTCGCGGCGGCGGAGATCGTCATGAGCCTGCAAACCATCGTCTCGCGCGTGATCGATCCGCTGGAGCCGGCGGTGCTGTCGATCACCGCGATCCACGCCGGCGAGGCGTTCAACGTCATCCCCGACACGGTGGAGATGCGCGGCACCATCCGCACCATGTCGGACGCGACGGCGGAGCGGATGCAGACCGAGATCCGGCGCATCTGCGCCGGGGTCGCTGCGGCGCACGACATGACCGTCGAGATAAAACCCTCGCCGACCAAACCTTATCCCACCACCGTCAACCATCCCAAGGAAACCGACATCGCGGTGGCGGCGATGCGCGCGGTGGTCGGGCCGGAGAACGTGCATGACGGCATCAAGCCGGTGATGGGCGCCGAGGATTTCGCCTTCATGCTGCGGCGCGTGCCCGGCGCCTACATCTTCATGGGCAATGGCGACAGCGCGCCGGTGCACCATCCCGCCTATGATTTCAACGACGAGGCGCTGCCTTATGGC
The DNA here is from genome assembly GCA_028876585.1 of Pseudomonadota bacterium. Next base: position 5,971 of record JAGWRL010000360.1, read on the forward strand.
GTGGCCTACTGGGGCGAACTGGCGCGGCGCGCGCTCGCCGCGCCATGAAGCGCGCGTGAGATAAGCAAGAAAAACCCGGGGGGAAAGTCATGACGGCGACGACAATTACGGGCGCGCTGACGCCGTCGGGCGTTAGCCCGCGCGTGGTGGCGGCGACCATCGCCGGCAACGCGATCGAGTTCTACGACTTTCTCTGTTTCTCCTTTTTCGCCGTCTACATCTCCGCCGCCTATTTTCCCGGCGGCGACGATTTCTACAATCTGCTGAAGACGCTGGCGGTGTTCTGGTCGGGCTTCCTGTTCCGCCCGCTCGGCGGCGTCGTCATCGGCGCCTACGCCGACCGCGCCGGCCGCCGCCCGGCGCTGCTGCTCACCATCGCGCTGATCACGCTCGGCACGGCCGGTCTGGCGCTGGTGCCGTCCTACGCCAGCATCGGCGTCGCGGCGCCGATCCTGCTCGTTGTCTGCCGCATCATCCAGGGTTTCGCGCTCGGCGGCGAGGTGGGGCCGGCGAGCGTCTATCTGGTCGAGGCCGCGCCGGCGCGGCGGCGCGGCTATTACGCGAGCTGGCAGCTCGCCAGCCAGGGCATCGCGGTGATGGTGGGCGGCGGCGTCGGCGTCGGGCTGTCGATCATCCTCAGCAAACAGCAATTGTACGATTGGGGCTGGCGCGTGCCGTTCATGCTCTGCCTGGCGCTGATCCCGGTCGCCGTGTTCCTGCGCGGCGAGATGCCGGAGACGCTGGACGCCGACACGCCGCCGTCGGCGCCGGGCGCGGGGCTGGCCGACAACGCCCGCGTCGTCGTGCTCAGCGTGCTGCTGATCATCGGCGGCACGGTTTCGACCTATGTCGGCAATTACATGTCGACCTACGCCATCGCTACGCTGAAGCTGCCCTCGACGGTGGCTCTGGCGGCGACGCTGTTCTTCGGCGCCGCCACGCTGGTGTTTTCGCTGATCGGCGGCTGGCTCGGCGACCGGTTCGGCCGCAAGCCGCTGGTGCTGATTCCGCGCATCGCGCTGGCGCTGCTGATCGTGCCGCTGTTTCAGTGGATGGCGGCGGCGCCGAGCGCGACGACGCTGTGGATCGCCACCATCGTCAACGCCGCCTTGACGGCGATGACGGCCGGCGTCGGCTTCGCCATGACGGCGGAACTGCTGCCCAAGCGCGTGCGCGCCACCGGCTTCGCCATCGCCTACGCCGTCGGCGTCAGCATCTTCGGCGGCTCGACGCAACTCCTGGTGGCGTGGCTCATCAACGTCACCGGCAATCCGGTCGCCCCGGCCTGGTATGTCGTGCTGACGAGCCTCGTCACCATCGGCGCGGCGCTGGCGCTGCCGGAAACGCTCGGGCGCAAAATCGACTGAACGGGCTTTCGCGCCGCCCTGCCGTGCTTTAGGCGAGGCGGTCGAAGGAGCCGCCGTTGCCGTTCGATCGCCTGTCCATCGCCCTCATCGTCGCGCTGATCGCCATCGGCCTCGCCTTCGGCCTGTGGCCGCAGCTCGATCTGGCGGCGACGCGCTTCGTCTATCAGCACGGCGGCTTCTGGGGCGCCAGCCGTTACGCCGGCGCGGCGCGCGACATTCTGCGGCTGGCGCCGTTCTGGTTGCTCGGCGCCCTGGCGGCGCTGTGGGCGGCGCGGCGCTTCGGTTGGCGGGTCCCGGCGCCCTCGTCGCGCGCGCTGGTGTTTCTCATCGCCAGCCTGACGCTCGGCTCCGGCCTGATCGTCAATCTCGGCCTCAAGGATCACTCGCACCGCCCGCGCCCGGTGCATGTCGTCGAGTTCGGCGGCGATCAGGCGTTCCGGCCCTGGTATCGCTTCGACGGCGCGTGCCGGAAAAACTGCTCGTTCGCCTCGGGCGAGGCGGCGTCGGGGTTCTGGATGCTCGCGCC
>JAGWRL010000361.1 GCA_028876585.1 Pseudomonadota bacterium
AGCGCCCGCTTGACCGCGCCGACCACCAGCCCGCGCACCAAGGCCGCGTCGCGAAACCGCACCTCGGCTTTGGCGGGATGCACGTTGACGTCGACCTCGCGCGGGTCGAGCGTCAGGAACAGCGCCGCCGCGCCATGCCGCTCGCGCGGGAGATAATCGAGATAGGCGGCGCGCAACGCGCCGGAGATCAGCTTGTCGCGCACCGGCCGGCCGTTGACATAGGCGAACTGGCTCAGGCTGTTGGGCTTGTTGAAGGTCGGCGTCGCGACGAAGCCGGCGATGCGCACGCCCTCGCGCGTCTCGTCAACCGGCAAGGCGCTGTCGACGAACTCGGCCCCCAGCGCCTGCCGCAACCGCTCGCGCGCATCGGCCGCCGGCCAGTCGAAACCCGCGCCGATGTCGCTGACATAGACGAACCGCACGTCAGGCCGCCCGAGCGCCAGCCGCACGACGACATCGTGGCAGGCCTGCGCCTCGGCGCGGTCGGTCTTGAGGAATTTGAGCCGCGCCGGGGTGGCGGCGAACAGATCGCGCGCCTCGATGCGGGCGCCATGGGGATGCGAACATGGCGCGATCTCGCCGCGCACCCCGTCTTCCACCCGCAGCAGGAACGCCTCGTCGCCGCCGCGCGGCCGGGTGCGAATCTCCAGCCGCGACACCGAGGCGATCGAGGGCAGCGCCTCGCCGCGAAAGCCGAGCGAGCCGATCGCGCAGAGATCGCCGTCCGGCAGTTTCGAGGTGGCGTGGCGCTCGATCGCGAGCGTGAGATCGGCCGCGTCCATGCCGCAGCCGTCGTCGGCGACGCGGATCAGGTCGCGCCCGCCCGCGCCGATGGCGACCTCGATCCGCCGCGCCCCGGCGTCGAGCGCGTTCTCGACCAGTTCCTTCACCGCCGCGGCCGGCCGCTCGATCACTTCGCCGGCGGCGATGCGGTCGATCAGCAGGGGTTCGAGGCGGCGCACGGGCATGGGGGGGGATTAACCGATTCGGCGCCGGGCGGCTACGCGCTTAGCGGCGGCCCGAAGCCCCGATCGCCGGCGCCCATCGGCGCGCCAGCGCGACCCCAGACAGCGCGATCGCGGCGAAGGCGGCGCCGGTCAGGAACGCCGCCGGCGCGCCCAGCACATCCCAAAGCAGCCCCGCCAGCCCGCTCGCCGCGAGCACGGCCAGACCGCCGAGGAGATTGTAGAAGCCGTAAGCGGCGCCGCGCAGCGCGGGGGGCGAGGCGTCCGCGACGAGCGCGGCGAATATTCCCTGCGTGAAGCCCATGTGCAGGCCCCACAGGATCACGCCCAAAGCCACCCCCGGCAGCGCGTTGGACAAGGCCATGACGACATCCGCGCCGATCAGCAGCACAAATCCGATTGCGAGCAGGGTCAGCCGGTTGACGCGGTCGGAGAGCGCCCCGGCGGGATAGACGGCGAGCGCGTAAGCGATGTTCATCGCCACCAGAACCAGCGGCGCCAGCATCACCGGCAGGCCGACCGCGCTCGCCCGCAAGATGAGAAACGCCTCGCTGAACCGCGCCAGCGCAGCCACGGTCGCGATCGCGACGATCAGCCAATAGTGCGAGCCGAGCCGTTTCAGCTCGGAAAGCGCGAGCGGGAAGGCCGCGCGGCGCGGCGGCTGCGGGCGCGCCGGTTCGCGCACCGCCAGCACCAGCATCGCCACCGAGAGGAACCCGGGGATGACCGCGACCCAGAACACGGTGCGGTAGCTGTTCGCGCTCAGCGCCATCAGCGCCATCGCCAGCAGCGGGCCCGTGAAGGCGCCGATCGTGTCGAGCGTCTGCCGCAGTCCGAAGCTGGCGCCGCGCAGGTGCGCCGGCGCGATCTCCGACACCAGCGCATCGCGCGGCGCGCCGCGGATGCCCTTGCCGATGCGGTCGATGAAGCGCGCGGCGACGACCCAGCCGATCGAATTCGCCAGGGGAAAGACGGGCTTGGTCACCGCCGCCAAGCCATAGCCGATGACGGCGAGGCCCTTTCGCCTGCCCACCCAATCCGACACCACGCCGGAAAACACCTTGGTGATCGAGGCCGTCGCCTCGGCGACGCCCTCGATCCACCCCACCGCTTCGTAAGACGCGCCCAGAACGCCGACGAGATAGAGCGGCAGCAAAGCGTGAATCATCTCCGAGGAGACGTCCATCAGCAGCGAGACGAAACCAAGCGCCCAGACGCCGCCGGGGATGGCGGACAGGCGCGACGCCTCGCGCGACGGCTCAGAATCCACGCGCTTGCTCCTGCCGGTCCATCTTATCGCGGCGGCCGTGAGAATATCGACCGCAGCGGGCCCGCAGGGGCAACGAGCATTCGGCGCAGCGTTCCGTCCCGCAATCCGAACTCGCCCCACAGCGCGCCCGCCACATGCGCAGCCACGAGCGCGAGCAGCAGCTTGAACAAAAGCACGTGCACGGCGCTGATCGGCCACCAGAAATAGGCCGCGATCGCGCCCGTGACGCCTTGCGCGATCAACACCGCATAGAACGCCAGATGCACGCCCCGCGTCAGCCGCGAAGGGCGCGGCGCCGGCGCGCCGAGCCATAGGCGCAGCGCCAGCCGGCCGAGCATCAATCCGACGATGGCGAGGCCGACCCGGTTGTGCAGCGCGTGCAGAATGAGATCGCTGGCGCTCGGCCGCTGGCCGATCAGATGGACATTGTGGGCGCGCACGATCGCTCCGCTGCTGGCGTATTGCGCCGCCACCAGCAGGACGACCAGCCAGTGCAGGCCGATCTGGAGGGAATTATAGCCGGGAGGTTGCGCGCGAAGCCGCAAGGCTATTTGCCGTTCTTTTCCAGCCAGGCCTTCATCTGCGCGATTTCCTTTTCCTGCGCGGCGACGATGTCGGTCGCGAGCTGGCGCAGTTCCGGGTCGGTTCCATATTGCAATTCGACCTTCGCCATGTCGATGGCGCCTTGATGATGCGGCATCATCATCAGCGCGAAATCCTTGTCCGGCTTGCCGGTCGGCTTCACGTTCATGCCCTTCATCATCTTATTCATCGACTCGGCGAACGCTTTGTCGGCCGGGCTCGTGGCGTGCCTGTGCGACATGCTCATGCCCTTCATGTCGTTGGCGCTCGCGGCCCGGGGCGCCGCCAGGGCGATGGACGCGACGAGGCCGGCGGCAAGCAATATCGACAGTTTCATGGTGCGCTCCTGTGAATGGGGTCCGCGAATGCGGGAATGGGGCGGATCAGCGTTGCAGATATTTGCTCAGGGCGGCGACGCGGGGCAGCCAGATCACCCCGCCGCCCCACATCATCGAGCCGTGCATGTCGTTCCAATTCATCATGGCGGGTCCTGCGCGCGAAGTCAGCGCAACTTTACGCTGCGCAACCGCAGCGCATTGCCGATGACGCTGACCGACGACAAAGCCATCGCCGCCGCGGCGATGATCGGCGACAGCAGCAGACCGAACACGGGATAGAGGACGCCGGCGGCGATCGGCACGCCGGCGGCGTTGTAGATGAAGGCGAAAAACAGGTTCTGCCGGATATTGCCCATCGTCGCCTCGGAAAGGCGGCGGGCCGTCACGATGCGCTGGAGATCGCCGCCGAGCAGCGTGACCCCGGCGCTTTGGATGGCGACGTCGGTTCCCGTCCCCATCGCGATGCCGACGTCGGCGGCGGCGAGCGCGGGCGCGTCGTTGACGCCGTCGCCGGCCATGGCGACGATCCGGCCCTGCTGGCGCAGGCGTTCGACGACTTTGCCTTTCAGCTCGGGCAGAACCTCGGCCTCGACCTCGTCGATTTCGAGTTTGCGGCCGACCGCCTCAGCCGTCGTCTTGTTGTCGCCGGTGAGCATGACGATGCGGATGCCTTCGCCGCGCAGGGCGCGGATCGCTGCGGCGGTGGTCGGCTTGATCGGATCGGCGATCGCCAGCACGCCCGCCGGTTCGCCGTCGAAGGCGACGAAGATCGCGCTCGCGCCGTCGCGGCGCAGATCGTCCGCCGTCTTCTCCAGCGGCGCGACGTCGATCGCGGCGGCGCGCATCATGATGGCGTTGCCGATGACGATCCTTCGGCCCTCGATCGTTCCCGTCACCCCCTTGCCCGACGGCGCGTCGAAATCCTGCGCCGGCGCCAGCGTGAGTTTCCGCTCGGAGGCGGCCTTCACGATGGCCGCCGCCAGCGAATGTTCGCTGCCCTGTTCAAGGCTCGCCGCCAGCCGCAGCAACTCGTCCTCGCTGACGCCGCCGACCGGGCGAATGGCGACGAGCTTCGGTTTGCCCTCGGTGAGCGTGCCGGTCTTGTCGATCACCAGCGTGTCGACCTTCTCCAATCGCTCCAACGCCTCGGCGTTCTTGATCAGCACGCCCAGTTGCGCGCCGCGCCCGACGCCGACCATGATCGACATCGGCGTGGCGAGCCCTAGCGCGCACGGGCAGGCGATGATGAGCACCGAGACCGCGGCGACCAGGCCGAAGGTGAAGCGCGGCTCCGGCCCCCAGATCGACCACACCGCGAAAGCCAGCAGCGCCGTGGCGATGACGAGCGGCACGAACCAGCCGGAGACCTGATCGGCGAGGCGCTGAATCGGCGCGCGGCTGCGCTGCGCTTGTCCCACCAGCTGGACGATCTGCGCCAGCATGGTGTCGCGCCCGATCCTCTGCGCGCGCATGACGAAGCCGCCGCTGCCGTTGATCGTGCCGCCGATCAGCTTGGCGCCGACCTCTTTCGTCACCGGCATCGATTCGCCGGTGACCATGGATTCGTCGAGCGCGCTGCGCCCTTCCACCAATTCGCCGTCGACCGGGACTTTCTCGCCGGGGCGCACGCGTAGACGGTCGCCGACCGCGATCTCGGCGAGGCCGACCTCCTCGTCAGCGCCGTCGGCGCGGATGCGCCGGGCGGTCTTGGGCGCCAGGTCGAGCAAGGCGCGGATCGCCCCGCCGGTGCGCTCGCGGGCGCGAAGTTCGAGCACCTGACCGAGCAGGACGAGCACGGTGATCGCCGCCGCCGCCTCGAAATAGATCGCGACCGCGCCGCCCATGCCGCGAAACGCCGGCGGGAACAGGCCCGGCGCGACGGTGGCGATCACGCTATAGGTCCAGGCGACGCCGGTGCCCATCGCCACCAGCGTGAACATGTTGAGGTTGCGGCTGACGAGCGACGCCCAGGCGCGCTCGAAGAACGGCCAGCCGGCCCACAGCACGACGGGCGTCGCGAGCACCAACTGGATCCAGTTTGAGACCTGGGCCGGGATCGGCATGTTGTGGCCGAGGAGGTGGCCGCCCATTTCGAGGATCACCACCGGCGCCGCGAGCGCCAGTCCGATCCAGAAACGGCGGGTCATGTCGATAAGTTCGGCGTTGGGACCCGCCTCGGCGGTGATTTCCTCCGGCTCCAGCGCCATGCCGCAAATCGGACAGGCGCCGGGGCCGACCTGGCGGATTTCCGGATGCATCGGGCAGGTGTAGATCGCGCCCGCCGGCGCGGCTTCAGGCGGCGTCGCCGGCTTCGGCGCCAGATAGCGCGCGGGATCGGCGATGAATTTCGTCCGGCAGCCGGCGGAGCAGAAATAATAGTCCCGCCCCGCGTGCTCGGCTTTGTGCTTGGCCGTCGCGGGATCGACTTTCATTCCGCAGACGGGATCGCGGACTTCGCTTTTCGGCGCCGCCTTGGGCGCGAGATAACGCGCGGGGTCGGCGACGAATTTCGTCCGGCAACCGTCGCAGCAGAAATGATAGGCCGCCCCGGCGTGCTCGGCGCTGGCGCGCGCTGTCGCCGGATCGACCGCCATGCCGCAGACGGGATCGCGCACCTGGCCGGGCGCCAGCGGCGGCTCGAACAGAGCCAGCACGGAAGCGGCGGCGGGGTTCGGACTTGAGGTCGGGGACGGCATGATCCGGCATCCTTGGGCGGCGCGCGCCCTGGCGGTTGAATAGCTGCGAGGATGTCGGTACACCTTCCCACGATGGCAAGGTCAAGGGAACTCCGCACATGAATATCGGCGCCGCTTCGACCGCCGCCGGCGTCAGCGCGAAGATGATCCGTCATTACGAGGCGATCGGGCTGCTGCATCCCGCCGCGCGGCGGGAAAACAGCTATCGCGATTACGGCCCGCACGAGGTGCATGAACTTCGATTCATCGGCCGCGCCCGCAAGCTGGGCTTCTCGGTGCCGGAAATCGCCGCTCTGCTGACGCTCTGGCGCGACAAGGCGCGGCCGAGCCGCGAGGTCAAGCAGGTGGCCGCGAACCATCTCGCCGACCTCGAAGCCCGCATCGAGCAAATGCGGGCGATGGCGGCGGCGCTGCGCCGTTTGGTGCACTCCTGCCACGGCGACGACCGCGCGGAATGCCCGATTTTGGACGACCTCGGCGGCCACACCCACTGAGCCGACCGCGCGGCCGGGCCCTCAATGCTTATGCCGGTGATGCAGGTCGGGATAATGCGGGTGGCTGTGGCGCAGCCGTTCGTGCCGGTGCCAATGGGAATGCGGCTCGGTCACCGGAGCGTCATGCGCGTGCTGATGATGTTCGTCATGCACGTGCGCGTGTTCATGCTCCAGCGGCTCGTGGATATGCTCGTGCGCATGGCGCTCGGAGAGATGAAGCCAGAGACCGACGCCCATCAGGACGCCGGCGAGCATGAGCCGCGCCGTCAGCGGTTCGCCCAGGAATACGATCGCCAGCACCGCGCCGATGAAGGGCGCCAGGGAATAATAGGCGCCGGTGCGGGCGCTGCCCAGGTGACGCAACGCCAGGATGAACATCACCAGGCTCACCCCGACGCCGAACAGGCCGACCAGCCCGGCGCCGGAAATCGTGGCGAGGCTCGGCAGCCGCGCCCCCATCAGCAGCGCCAGACCGACATTGACGGCGCCGGCGATCAGGCCCTTGAGCATGGCGATGACGACCGGGTCAGTCGCCGAAATCTTGCGGGTGAAATTGTTGTCGACGCCCCAGGCGACGCAGGCGCCCACCACCAGCAGCGCGCCGGCGTCGAACGAAATCCCGTGGCCGTCCCAGGATAGCAGCGCCGCGCCCGCCAGGATCGCGAAGGCGCCGACCATCAGCCGCCGGTCGACGTTCTCGCGAAAGACGACCCAGGCGATCGCCATCGTCGCCAGACCTTCCATGTTCAACAGCAGCGCGGCGCTGGAGGCCGTCGTGCGGGAAACGCCGAGCATCAGCAGCACTGGGCCGACAATGCCGCCCATCGCGACCGCGATCGCCAGCCAGGGCATGTCGGCTCGCCGCAACGGCGCCTCGCCGCTCTCCGGCGCAAAGGAATGGCGCAACAGGCGGTAGACGGCGAGCCCGAGGCCGGCGCCGAAATACATCAACCCCGCCAGCATGAACGGGCTGGTCGTCTCCAGCAGCCGCTTCGCCAGCGGGGCGACGGCGCCGAACAGCACGGCGGAGGCCAGCGCCAGCGGAACGCCGGGCCAGAGATGGGTATGGGGATCGGTTTCAGCCATGCGGCAGGCTCCTTACACTGTCCCGCGCCAGCGCGCAGGGGAGGGGGCGGCGCTTCGCAGGCCGGCCTCGCCGACAACCGCCTCGCATCCGTCCTGGCGAGCGCTTTCGCTCGGCGTCTATCGCTTCTGGCGCGATCTCGGCTATGCCATAGGGGCGTTGTCGGCCGGCGCCGTCGCCGCCGTCGCGATGAGGGAACCCCAACGCATGCCGCCGAAAGATCAGCCGTAATGACCCACCCCGCGGATCGCCTTCCCCTGCCGCCGCCGATCCTGCGCGACAAGGCGCCCGGCGCCCCGTCCGTCTTCACGCCGGAAGCGCTGTTGCGCGAGGCGCGGCGGCAGAAGAACGCGCCCGCCGGCGAGGTTCCGGCAATCTGCGTGCTCGATCCCGACGGCGATATCGTCGAGCACCTCCAGGCGCGCGGCGAGGCCGCGCGGCTCGCCGCCTGGGCCTGCTACCACACCGATCTTTATATGTTTGAGCGCGACGGCGTGCGCTATGGCGTCGTCGGTTCGGCGGTCGGGGCGTCGTTCGCGACGCTGGTGGCCGAGCAACTCTTCGTCTGCGGCTGTCGGTTGCTGCTGAGCGTGACCTCGGCCGGCCAGATCCTGCCGGTGCGGCCGCCGCCGTATTTCATCGTCATCGATCGCGCCCTGCGCGACGAGGGAACGAGCTACCACTATCTGCCGCCCGACGATTTCAGCCTCGCCGATCCCGGCCTCGTGCGACTCGCGCGCGCGGCGCTCGCCGAAGCCGGCGTCGCCAGCGAAGTCGGTCCGACCTGGACCACCGACGCGCCCTTTCGCGAGACCGAGAGCGCGATCGCGGCGGCGCGATCGTCCGGCATCCTGGCGGTCGAGATGGAGGCGGCGGCGCTCTACGCTTTCGCCGCCGCGCGCCGCCGGCCGGTGCTCGGTTTCGCCCATGTCACCAACCAGATGGCGCAATCGGAGGGCGACTTCGAAAAAGGCGAGGCCAGCGGCGCGCTCGCGTCGCTGAACCTGATCCGGGCGGTCGCAAAGGCCTGGCTCGCACAGGACGGCGCGCGTTGACGGGAAGCGGTCGCGCGCGCCGACCCGGTCCGCGATCCTCCTCCCCGACGGTCCTTTCCCACCGATCAAGGTCAACCGGAGGGGGCTGACGCACCACGCCAAAGGCGCGCGCATCGGACGCAATTTTGCCGACACCCGCCTTGCCAGAACGCGCCAAACCCTCTAGATCACGCCCCAACGCGCCCGTAGCTCAGCTGGATAGAGCACCAGACTACGAATCTGGGGGTCAGGAGTTCGAATCTCTTCGGGCGCGCCATTAACAACAATAACTTGCGCGAACCCGACCAGACTCGAAGTTGGGTTGGTCTGGGAAGTATTTGCGTGGATGCGTCCTCAGCTATATAGGGGATGGGATTGCTCCCTATGTCAACGATCAGACTTGATCGTAATATTCACGCCTTGGGTCGAGGGTTCGAAATCCTTCGCCTGCTCCCGATTTTCTACGCTGTGGCGCGCCGCCGACGTACAGGATCGCGACGGGGGCGGCGCGCGGCTGCAAGTCTCGCGCGGCCTCTTTCGCTTCATCCGCCTGGTTTGGGCTGATGGCGGCGGCAACCATGAACGCATCACCGCCGCCACAAACATTCGCGTCGAAATCGTCTGCAAGATCGCCGCTCAATCCGGCTTCCTCGTCCTACCGAGACGTTGGGCGGTCGAACGCTTCTTCGCAGGGATCAACCGCATTCGCCGCCTCGCCAAGGACGTCGAGGCCACGATAAAATCCGCCGCCGCTTTCCTCTGTGCGGCTGCGGCAATGCTCATGATCCGCCGCATAGCCCGCGCCTCATGAGTTTCGAAACCGACCCTCAGACTGGGCTCCCTGTCCAAGCGCTCCCTCGCGGTCTTGAAGATCACGCTCGACGGCGTCGAGCCCAAGGTGATGCGGCGCATCGTCGTGCGATCCGACATCCGTCTCGATCGGCTGCATCTGGCGATCCAGGCCGCCATGGGTTGGATCAACTCGCGTTCCACATCGGCGGCGCCGGATGGAGCGCGCCCGAGCCCAATGGGATTTACGACGGTCCGATGGACGTCAAGACGGCGCGTCTCAGCGCCGTCCTCGTCGAGGCCGGCCGCAAGACGTTCAGTTATACCTACGACTTTGGTGACGGCTGGTCCCATACCGTCAAGCTCGAAAAGATCGCGCCCATGATCGAGGACGAATCGCCCTTGCTCCTCATCGAAGCCACTGGACACAGCCCACCTGAAGATTGCGGCGGACCGTGGGGTCATGAAAGACTGCGCGAAATCCTCGCCGATCCCGCCTCGCGCGTGACGGCGCGGGCGAGGCGACGGAACCGGTCGATGGCGTCGGGCGACATATTGTCTGACTTAAGACGAGGGTCAATCGACGCGGCCGAGCCAGCCCGACAGATCGGCGAAACTTTCGAGCGCGGCGAAGCGGGGCTCGTCGAGCGGCGGCTCGGCGCGTTCGCGCGCCCATTCGAATTCATGCGGGATATGCAGGGCGAACGCGCCCGCCGCCAGCGCCGGCAAAATGTCGGAGCGCAGCGAGTTGCCGACCATCACGGCGCGATGCGGCGCGGCGCCGTAGCGGGCGAAGATTTTTGTGTAAGTCGCCGCGGTCTTCTCGCTGACGATCTCGACGCCGGCGAATTGATCCCCAAGGCCAGAGGCGGCGAGTTTCGATTCCTGATGGAACAGATCGCCCTTGGTGACGAGCACCAGGCGCGCGCGGGCGGCGAGCTTCGGCAGCGTCTCGCGCACGCCGGGCAGCGGTTCGATGGGATGGCGCATCAGCTCGCGGCCGATGGCGAGGATCTGCGCGACCGCGCCCGCGGGCAAGGCGTCGCCGGCGATGTCGAGCGCGGTCTCGATCATCGACAGCGTAAAGCCCTTCACGCCATAGCCGTAAAGGTGGAGATTGCGCTCCTCCGCTTCAACCAAGCGCGCCTCGGTGTGGGCGGGATCGGCGAACGGGACCAGCAGCGCGTGATAGCGCCGGGCGGCGTCCTGAAAATAGCTTTCATGACGCCACAGCGTGTCGTCGGCGTCGAGGCAGATGAGATCGATGGGCACGAGTTCTAAGCCGCGTCCTCTTCTTGCAGGATCGCGTCGTAGCCCCACAGCCGCTTGACGTGGCGCATCACCTTGTCGCGATCGCCCTCCGCCAGCGGCACCCGGTTGCGGCGCTTGTGCCTGAGGATCAACTTGCGGTCGCCGAGCAGATCGACGTCGATCACCTGAATGTCGGGATCGCGCGCGGCGACGTCGTAGGAATCGGCCAGCGCGTTGCGCACGCGGCGGTAGCCCTCGGCGTCGTGGATCGCGTCGATCTCATATTCGGACTCGGAGGCGCGGTCGCTCAGCAGGAACAGCTTGAACTTGCGGATCAGATGCGGGCTGAGGAACTGGCGCACGAAGGATTCGTCGCGATAATTGGCCCAGATCTCGCGCAACGCGCCGCGCCAATCCGCGTGTCCCGCCAGATCGGGGAACCACTCGCGATCTTCTTGCGTCGGCGAGACGCAGATGCGCTGGATGTCCTGCATCATCGCAAAGCCCAGCGCATAGGGGTTCATGCCGCTGTGGTGCGGATTGTCGAAGCCGGTCTGATAGACGACATTGCTGTGGCTGTGCAGGATTTCGAGCAGCGCGCCCTCGGAGATCAGGCCGCGATCGTAAAGCTCGTTGACGATGTGGTAATGCACGAAGGTGGCGCAGCCCTCGTTCATCAACTTGGTTTGACGCTGCGGATAGAAATATTGCGAGACATTGCGCACGATGCGCAGCAATTCGCGCTGCCAGGGTTGCAGGATCGGGCTGCTCTTCTCCAGGAAATAGAGCAGGTTCTCCTCGGGCAGACGATGGCGCAAGCTGCGCTCGGCCGCCTCCAATTCGCTCGCCGTCGGCTCCTTGCTTTTCGACAGGTTCGGCACCGTGCGCCACAGATCGCTGAAGCTCGCCTGCTCGTTGGCGAGCCGCGTGCGCCGGCGCGCCTCATAATCCGACAGTTTCAGCTTGTTGGCGCGGCGATAGCGGAACACGCTCTGATTCTGCAACGCATGCGCGGCGTCGAGCACGGATTCGACCGCCTCCTCGCCATATCTCTCCTCACATTCCGCGACATAGCGCTTGGCGAATTCGAGATAGTCGAGAATGCCGTTGGGATCGGTCCATTGCTGGAACAGATAGTTGTTCTTGAAGAAATGATTGTGCCCGAACGCCGCGTGCGCCAGCACCAGCGTCTGCATCGCCATGGAGTTCTCCTCCATATAATAGCTGATGCACGGGTTGGAGTTGATGACGATCTCATAGGCCAGCGCCTGATAGCCCTTGCGATAGAGCATCTCGTCGCGCACGAACCGTTTGCCGAACGACCAGTGCGAATACATCAGCGGCATGCCGACCGAGGAATAGGCGTCGAGCATCTGCTCGGCCGAGATCACTTCGATCTGGTTGGGGAACACGTCGAGGCCGAGATCGTTGAGGGCGACGTCCTGCACCGCCTCATAGACCTTCTGCATCAGCGCGAAGTCCCACTCCGCGCCCTCGAACAACGGCTTGTCGGCGCGAGGCCGGCGCAGCGTCTCGTTCATGGCGTCCCTTTCTCACGCTGACGCGCGAACAGTTCGCGGAACACGGGATAGATGTCGGCGGGATTGGCGACCTTGCGCATCGCGAAATTGGGCGCGCTCTCCGCCAGTTCGGAATAGCCGCGCCACAGCTCCTTGGCGTCGCCGCCGCTCCAATGCGAGGAAATGTCGCGGTCGGCGATCTCGATATAGGCGAAATATTGCGTCGACGGCAGGATCGCCTCGTTCAGCAGTTCGACGCAGCGCTCGGTGTCGCCGCCGGAATTGTCGCCGTCCGACGCCTCGGCGCAATAGACGTTCCACTCCGCCGTCGCATAGCGCTTGTCGCGCACCTCGATCATCGCCTCCAGCGCGGTGCTGACGACCGTGCCGCCGGTCTCGCGGCCATAGAAGAACTCGTGCTCGTCGACCTCCTTGGCCTCGTGCGTATGCCGGATGAACACGACGTCGACGCGCTCGTATTTGCGCTTCAGGAACAGGTGCAGCAGGATGAAGAAGCGCTTGGCCAGGTCTTTCTCGCGCTCGCCCATCGAAGCCGAGACGTCCATCAGACAAAACATCACCGCCTTGGCGCGCGGCACGATCACGCGGGTGAAGCGGTTGTAGCGCACGTCGATCGGATCGATGAAGGGAATGGCGCGTTGCAGATATTTGGCGCGCTTGAGCTCGGCGATGAGCCGCGCCTCCTCCTCCTGCAGCGCCTCCGTCTCCGGCAGCTTGGCGATCTCCTCCAGCCGGCGCTCGAGGCGCTCGATCTCGGCGCGGCTCGGGCGGCGCAGCGCCAGCCGGCGGCTCAGGCTCTGCCGCATCGTGCGCAGCACGTTGAGGTTGGGAATCAGGCCGTCGGCGGAATAGCCGGCGCGGCGCGGTTCGGCGAGCTTGGCGTCCTTCAACGACGCTTTGATCAGATCGGGCAGTTCGAGATCCTCGAACAGCAGGTCGAGGAACTCCTCTTCCGACAGCGCGAACGTGAAGGCGTCCTCGCCGTCGCCGTCCTGCGCGCCCTGCCGGCCGCGCCCGCCCTGCCCGCCCTTGGGCTTGTCGAGCCGGTCGCCGCTGACGAACTCTTTGTTGCCGGGCAGCACGCGGTTGCGGTCGCCCCCGGATTCCGCGTCATGAAACATCGGCTCGTTGATGCCGTCGGTGGGGATCGAGACCGATCCCCCCTTGGCGGCGTCGCCGATGGTGCGCTCGCGCACCGCCTTGTCGACCGCTTCCTTGATCCGCGCGCGCGTCCTTTTCAGGAAGCGCATCCGGTTGCCTAAACTCTTATCGCGCGGATTGAGGCGCCGGTCGATGAACTGGGGCATCGCTCTTAGGTCCTCGATCGCGCCTCACCCGGCCTTATTGACGCGCATATACCATTCAACCAAACGGCGCACTTGCCGTTCCGTATAGCCACGCGACTTCATCCGCTCCAGGAATTCGGCGTGCTGTTTCTCGGTCTTGGAATCCTGCTTGGCGCCGAAGCTGATCACCGGCAGCAGTTCCTCGACCTGACTGAACATCCGCTTCTCGATCACCTCGCGGATTTTCTCGTAGGACGTCCACGACGGATTCTTGCCCTCGTTGTTGGCGCGCGCCCGCAGCGCGAATTTGACGATCTCGTTGCGGAAATCCTTGGGATTGGCGATGCCCGCCGGCTTTTCGACCTTCGACAATTCCGCGTCGAGGATCTTGCGATCAAACACCTGGCCGGTGTCGGCGTCCTTGAAATCCTGCTCCTCGATCCACGCATCGGCGTAGGCGATATAGCGATTGAACAGGTTCTGCCCGTATTCGCTATAGGATTCGATATAGGCCTTCTGGATCTCGCGCCCGATGAACTCGGCGTAGCGCGGCGCCAGCAGCGACTTGATGAAATCGAGATAACGCTCCTCGACCTCCTTGGGATATTGCTCGCGCTTGAGCGCCTGCTCCAGCACATACATCAGATGCACGGGATCGGCGGCGATCTCCTCGTTGTCGTAGTTGAACGTCTCCGACAGCACCTTGAACGCGAACCGGGTCGAGATGCCCGTCATGCCCTCGGAGACGCCGGCCGCCTCGCGATATTCCTGAATCGACTTCGCCTTCGGGTCGGTGTCCTTCAGGTTGTCACCGTTATAGACGCGCATCTTCGAATAGATCGGCGAGTTCTGATGCTCCTTCATGCGCGACAGCACGCAGAAGCGGGCGAGGATCTCCAAAACCTCCGGCGCGCAGACCGCACTGGCGAGATCGCTGCCCTCCAGGAGCTTGTGGTAGATTTGCGCCTCTTCGGTCGCGCGCA
>JAGWRL010000362.1 GCA_028876585.1 Pseudomonadota bacterium
GGCGCGAAGGCCGCCGGCGCGCGCGGGGTTGAGCGTTTGAGCCAGCATCGCATCGTCTTCACGCCCTCGGGCAAGCGCGGCGCGTTCGAGGACGGAACCAGCGTGTTGGAGGCCGCGCGAAAACTCGGCGTCGATCTCGATTCCGTCTGCGGCGGCCGCGGCATCTGCTCGCGCTGCCAGATCGAGATCGCCGACGGCGAGTTCTCCAAACACGCCATCGTCTCCAGCGCCGACCACGCGACGGCGTGGAATGCGGTCGAGCAGCGTTACGTCGATAAGCGCGGCGCGCTGAAACCCGGTCGCCGGCTCGGCTGTCAGGCGAAGCTCACCGGCGATCTCGTCGTCGACGTGCCGCCCGAGAGCCAGGTCCACCGCCAGGTCGTGCGCAAGCGCGCCGAGACGCATCCGATCGTGATTGATCCGGTGGTGCGCCTCTACTACGTCGAGGTCGCCGAGCCCGACATGCACGATCCCTCCAGCGATCTGCGCCGGTTGCAGAGCGCGCTGACGCAGCAATGGTCCTTGCCCGAGACCCGCGCGGGGCTGCCCGTGCTCGCGAGCCTGCAAAAAACCCTGCGCGCCGGCGAATGGAAAGTCACCGTCGCCGTGCGCAAATCGCGCGAGATCGTCGCGATCTACCCCGGCTTCGTCGATCGCGCCTATGGCGTGGCGTTCGACATCGGCTCGACCACCATCGCCGCGCATCTGTGCGATCTCGAAAGCGGCGAGGCTTTGGCCTCGCAGGGGGCGATGAACCCGCAGATCCGCTTCGGCGAGGATCTGATGAGCCGCGTCTCCTATGTGATGATGAACCCCGGCGGCGAGAAGGAGCTGATCGCGGCGGTGCGCGCGGCGATGGATGGGATGATCGAAGCGGCGGCGCGCGAGGCCGGCGTCGAGCGCGCGTCGATTCTCGAAATCGCCGTCGCCGGCAATCCGATCATGCATCACCTGTTCCTCGGCCTCGACCCGACCGAACTCGGCGGCGCCCCGTTCGCGCTGACGCTCGACGGCGGCTTTGAGGTTCGCGCGGCGGATGTCGGCTTGCAGATCGCGCCGGGCGGCTATGTCTACACGCTGCCCTGCATCGCCGGCCATGTCGGCGCGGACGCGGCCGGCGTCGCGCTCGCCGAGGCGCCCTATCTGCGCGACGAACTGACGTTGATCGCCGACGTCGGCACCAATGCGGAAATCCTGTTTGGCAACAAGGACGGCCTCACCGCCTGCTCCTCGCCGACCGGCCCAGCCTTCGAGGGCGCGCAGATTTCCTGCGGCCAGCGCGCCGCGCCGGGCGCGATCGAGCGCGTGCGCATCGACCGCGAAACCTTGGAGCCGCGCTTCAAGGTGATCGGCAGCGACCTGTGGTCGAATGAGCCGGGCTTCGCGGAGGCGACCGCGAGCCTCGGCGTCACCGGCGTCTGCGGCTCGGGCATCATCGAGGCGATCGCCGAGATGTATCTGTCGGGGATCATCGGTCAGGACGGTCTGTTTGACGGGACGTTGGCGGAAAGGTCGAGCCGCATCGAGACCGTCGGCCGCTCGTTCGCCTATGTCCTCAACGAGGGTGAGCCGCGGCTGTTGATCTATCAAACCGACGTGCGCGCGATCCAGCTCGCCAAGGCCGCGCTCTACGCCGGCGCCAAGCTGCTGATCGACAAACGCGGCGCCGGTCCGCCCGCCCGCGTCACGCTGGTCGGCGCCTTCGGCAGCCACATCGACACGACCTATGCGATGGCGCTCGGCCTGATCCCCGATTGCGATCTCGCCCATGTCGTCAACGGCGGCAATTCCGCCGGCACCGGCGCGCGCATCGTGCTGCTCAACCTCGCCGCGCGCGCGGAGCTGGAGGAGGTGGTGCGCCGGATCGAGAAGGTCGAGACGGCGATCGAACCCAATTTTCAGGCCGAGTTCGTCGCCGCGATGGCGTTTCCGCACGCCTCCGATTCGTTCGACAATCTCGCGCGCGCGATCAAACTGCCCGAGCGCCGGGCGGCGGAGGGCGGCCGGCGGCGCCGTCGCCCCTAAAGCTCCAGCGCGAACGGCACGCCTTCCAGGCATTCCTCGCCGCGACCGATGCCCTCGATCGCGGCCACCATCCGGCCGCCGCGTTGCAGCCGCTCGTCGGCGAGCGCGACGAAGCGCAGGTTCGGCGTCGCCGTCGGCGAGGCGGCGCGCAACGCCTGCGCGATCTCGGCCTCGTCGCGATGCGGCGACAATTGGCACACCGCGATATAGGCGGACGCCGTCGAGCGCGACACGCCGGCGAAGCAATGGATCAGCATCGGCTCGCGCCGGTCCCAGCTTTCGACGAAATCGACGAAAGCGTCGAGGTGATGCCGCTCCGGCCGCACCTGGCCCGGCAGATGATCGAGAATGTCCGACATCGCGATGTTGAGATGGCGCTCGTGCGCGATCTCGGCCGGCCGCGTCACCGCCGTTCCCGGCGACAGCAGCGTCACCAGCGAGCGCGCGCCGGTGCGGGCGACCTCCGCTTCGATGCGGGCGAGCGAACAGACGTGGACACGCGGCATAGGCTCTCCTCAGGCGTCGAGTTCGGCGAAGCGGGCGAGAAATTTCGCCTGCGCCCGCTCCGGCCGCCACGGCGCCAGATAGGCCTCGAAATCGCCGAGCGCAACGCGCGGCGCGCGGAAGAACTTGCGCGCCTCGCTCTGCGAGAAGCCGGCGAGTTGCGTCGCCTCGAAAAAGGCGGCGTCGCGGTCGGCCGCCTTCACCGCCTTGGCGAGCTCGGGCGCCATTGCCGGCCGCAGGCTGAAGCGGATGAAGATCGCCGCCATCAGCCGCCGCTCGATCTCCTTGTAATCGCCGCCGATCGCCGCCTTGAACGGCGAGATCATGTCGCCGATCACATATTCGGGCGCATCGTGCAGCAGCGCCGCGAGCTTTTCCGCGCGCGCCGCCGCGGGGCTGATGGCGGAGAAGATCGCTTCCACCAGCAGCGAATGCTGCGCGACGGAGAATATCTCCGGCCCCATCGTCTGCCCATTCCAGCGCGCCACCCGCGCCAGCCCATGCGCGATGTCGGCGATCTCGATGTCGAGGGCGGAGGGGTCGATCAGGTCGAGCCGCCGCCCCGACAGCATCCGCTGCCACGCCCGCGCGCTCACGGGGCGCGTTTGCCCAGCGCGGCGCAGGCGGCGCAGCGATGGCAGGCTTCGAGGTGGTCGTTGACCATGCCGACCGCCTGCATGAAGGCGTAGACGATGGTCGGCCCGACGAAATTGGCGCCGCGCTGCTTGAGGTCCTTCGACATCGCCTCGGCCTCCGGGCTCGCGGCGGGAATGTCGGCCAGCGTCTTGCACCGGCGCGCCAGCGGGCGGCCGTCGACAAAACCCCAGAGATGGCGGGCGAAGCCCTGGTTTGCCTGCAAATCGAGCCAGACGCGCGCCAGCGCCGGCGCCGCCTGCACCTTGGCGCGATTGCGCACGATGCCGGGATTGGCCATCAGCGCCGCGAATTTCTTTTCGTCGTAACGGGCGATCTTCTGCGGATCGAAACCGTCGAACGCGGCGCGGAACGCTTCGCGCTTGCGCAAAATGGTGATCCACGACAGGCCCGCCTGAAAGCCGTCGAGGATCAGCTTCTCGAACAGCGCCCGGTCGTCCCACTCCGGCACGCCCCATTCCTCGTCGTGATAGGCGACATAGAGCGGGTCGGTCCCCGGCCACGGGCAACGGGCGAGGCCGTCGGCATGGGTGATCGGTTCGATGATGCGGGGCGGCATCAGGCCTCGCGCGCTTCGATCACGACGAACGCCTGCGCCAGCGGGTATTCGTCGGTGATCGTCAGATGGATGAAGGCCGTGCGCCCCGGCGGGGTGATCTTCGCCAGCCGCTCGGCGGCGCCGCCGGTCAGCTTCATGGTCGGCGCGCCCGAGGGCAGATTGACCACGCCCATGTCGCGCCAGAACACGCCGTCGCGCAGGCCGGTGCCCAGCGCCTTGGCGCAGGCCTCCTTGGCGGCGAAGCGTTTGGCGTAGGAGGCGGCGCGCTCGGCGCGGCGGTCGCTCTTGCGCCGCTCGACCTCGGTGAAGCAGCGCGCCAGGAAGCGGTCGCCGAACTTCTCCAGCGTCTGCGCGATCCGGCTGACGTCGCAGAGGTCGCTGCCGATGCCCAGAATCACGCCCGCCCCTCGTCCATCGCCGCGCGCATTTTCCCGATGCTCTCCTTCAACCCGACGAAGATCGCCTCGCCGATCAGGAAATGGCCGATGTTGAGTTCGACGATCTCCGGCAGGCCGGAGATGATGCGCGCCGTGTCGTAATCGAGCCCGTGGCCGGCGTGACATTCGAGCCCGAGCCGCGCCGTCTCGGCCGCTGCGGCGCGCAGCCGCGCGAACTCGTAATCCGCCTTCGCGCTCTCGCCCTGCGCCACCGCGTCGCACCACGCGCCGGTGTGCAATTCGACGACCGGCGCCTTCAACGCCGCCGCCGCCTGCAACGATTCGCTCGACGGCTCGATGAACAGCGACACCCGCACCCCGGCGCGGCCGAGTTCGGCGACGAAGGGTTTTAGATATTCGAGTTGCCCGACCACGTCGAGGCCGCCCTCAGTCGTGCGCTCGGTGCGCTTTTCCGGCACCAGACAGCAGGCGTGCGGATGGGTTTGCAGCGCGATGTCGAGCATCTGCTCGGTCGCCGCCATCTCGAAATTGAGCGGCTTGCGGATCGAGGCTTTCAGCCGCTTCATGTCCTCGTCGCGGATGTGGCGCCGATCCTCGCGCAGATGCGCGGTGATGCCGTCGGCGCCGGCCTCGATCGCCAGCAAAGCGGCGCGCACCGGATCGGGAACGGCGCCGCCGCGCGCGTTGCGCACGGTCGCGACATGATCGACATTGACGCCGAGGCGCAGGGGCTTCACGCGGGGGCTCCCGGAGTTGCGCGGCTGCCGGGTTTCACCGCGGGGATCGCCGCCAGTTCCGGCGGCAGCGCGTCGGCGGCGTAATCGGGAATGTCGAGCGTGCACAGGCTGACGCGGGGATAACCGATGTCGGCCTTGCCGCCGGAGCGGTCGATCAGGCAAGCGGCGCCGACGATGCGGCCGGGATGCTGGCTGAGCGCCGCCAGGCACTCGCGCGAGGACAGGCCGGTGGTGATGATGTCCTCGACCATAAGAACCCGCGCGCCGGGCGGGATGGTGAAGCCGCGCCGCAGCTTGAATTCGCCGTTCTCGCGCTCGACGAAGATCGCCTTGGCGCCGAGCCAGCGCGCCGTCTCGTAGCCCGGCACGATGCCGCCGATCGCCGGCGAGGCGACGATGTCGATCGCGCCGAACTTTTCGCGCGCCTTGGCCGCCAGAGCGCGACACAGCTTTTGCGTGCGCATCGGGTCCTGAAAGACGAACATCTTTTGCAGGAACACGGACGAATGGCGGCCGGAGGAGAGGATGAAATGCCCCTCCAGCAACGCGCCGGCGGCGCGGAATTCGGCGAGGGTTTCTTCTGAAGTGAGGGCGGACAGGCTCATGGCCCCTGTCCTAATGCCTTCGCGCGGCTTGCGAAACCCCCCGCGCGCAACCGCCCCTCTCGAAAAGGGGCGGCCGGCGCGCGGGGCGGGCGCGTCAGATCACATTCGCCTTCATCTGGTCGGCGATGAACTCGGACTGCCTTATCGCCAGCGTCACGATGGTCAGCGTCGGGTTCTCCGCGCCGCCGGTGGTGAACTGGCTGCCGTCGGAGACGAACAGGTTTTTGATGTCGTGCGTCTGGCCGTGCTTGTTGACGACGCCGTCGCGCGGCTTCTCGCTCATCCGGTTGGTGCCGAGATTATGCGTGGAAGGGTAGGGCGGCGTCGGGAAGACGCGGGTCGCGCCGACCGCTTCGTACAGCGCCGCGCCCTGCTTGTAGCCGTGGTTGCGCATCGCGACGTCGTTGGGATGGTCGTCGTAGTGCACGTTGGGGATCGGAAGGCCCCATTGGTCCTTTTCTTTCGGATGGAGCGTCACGGCGTTGGTCGCCTGCGGCATATCCTCGCCGACGATCCA
>JAGWRL010000363.1 GCA_028876585.1 Pseudomonadota bacterium
GGCCTCGCGCGCGCGCTGCGGCGCGGCGGCGCGGCGAGCGCGACGGCGCTCGATGCCGTCGGCGGGCGCGCGGCGATTCTGGCCGGCAGTTGTTCGAAGGCGACGCTCGAACAGATCGAGGCCGCCGCGACCGAGATGCCGGTGTTGCGGCTCGATGTCGACCGCTTGATCGAAGGCGGCGCGGAGATCGCGCGCGCGCTCGCCTGGGCCGGCGAGCGGTTGAGCGCCGGGCCGGCGCTGATCGCCTCCAGCGCCGACCCGGAGCGGGTGGCGGCGTTGCAGGAGCGGTTCGGCCGCGAGGCCAGCGGCCAGAAAATCGAGCGCGCGCTCGCCGAGATCGCGGCGGGTCTGGTTGAGGGCGGCGTGCGGCGGTTGATTGTCGCGGGCGGTGAAACTTCTGGCGCCGTAGTGGACCGGCTCGGCGTCGCCGCCTTTCGTCTCGGCCCGGAGATCGCGCCGGGCGTGCCGCTGATGCGCACGGTCGGGCGCGCCGGCGGCGAACTGCAAATGGCGCTGAAATCCGGCAATTTCGGCGGCCGTGATTTCTTCCGCCGCGCCTTGGCGATGACGCATTGAGGGAAAGCCGATGAACGAGGAGAATCGCGCCCGCGACGAAATCTGCGAGGTCGGCCTGTCGCTGTTCTCGCGCGGCCTCACCTTCGGGTCAACCGGCAACATCAGCGTGCGCCTGCCTGACGGCGGTTGGTTGATGACGCCAACCAACGCCTCGCTTGGCAAGCTCGATCCCGCGCGGCTGTCGAAATTCGACGCGCAGGGGCGCTTTCTCGCCGGCGATCCCGCCACCAAGGAGGCGTTTCTGCACTTCTGCATGTATGGCCAGCGCGCCGACGCGCGCGCGGTGGTGCATCTGCACTCCACCCATTCGGTCGCGGTGAGCCTGCTGGCGGACGTCGATCCGCGCGACGCGCTGCCGCCGCTCACCGCCTATTTTGTGATGCGGGTCGGCCGGCTGCCGCTCGCCCCGTATTTTCCGCCCGGCGACGAGGCGCTCGCCAAGGCGGTGGAGGCGCTGGCGGGCGCGCATCACGCGGTGCTGCTGGCCAACCACGGCCCGGTCGTCGCCGGCACGACGCTGGCCAATGCGCAATACGCGACCGAAGAACTGGAGGAGACAGCCAAGCTGTTCCTGATGCTGAAAAACCAGCCGATCCGTCCGCTGACGCCCGAACAGGTCGACGACCTGCGCCGTCGCTACAACCTGCGCTGACGAGAGAGCGCTTGACAACGCGGGCGACCGGGGTATCGTAACTGGTATGGTTGCCGGGCCAATTTCAGAGCCCGGAACAGGGATGGAACCGTGGCGTCGCGCCCCAAGCCGCAGAACCTGTTAGCGCAGGCGCACGACCTCAGGGCCGAACTGGCGCGGCGCACCGTGCGCGAGCGCATCTCCGACAAACTGGCGTCGCTGATCGCGTCCGGCATCCTTCAGGTGGGCGAGGAATTGCCAAGTGAGCGCGAACTCGCCTCGATGCTCGCAGTGAGCCGGGAAACCGTGCGCGGCGCGTTGCAGACCCTGGCGGCGAAGGGGGTGGTGGAAATCGCGCAAGGCGCGCGCACGCGCGTCATCAGCGCCAAGATCGACGGGTTGAAGATCGGCGTCACCAGCCCGAGCGCGATCAATAGCTACGATCTCGAATCGGTCCACCGCGCGCGCTTGCTGGTGGAGCGCGCCGTGGTCGCCGAGGCGGCGGTTCGCATCGACGAGGCGACGCTGGCGCAATTGGAGCAGTCGCTGGCGATCCAGCGGCAGACGACCCGCGATCCCGTGCGCTTCCTGATTTGCGACCGCGAGTTCCATCTGGCGATCTACCGCAGTTCGGGCAATCCGTTGCTCGCCGATTTCGTCATCGATCTCTACACCTTCATGCTCGATCAGCGTCGCCTCGCCGTCTCGGAACCTGGCGCGATCGAGCAGAGCCTGCGCGACCACGTCGCGATCTACGAAGCTTTGCGCGCGCGCGATCCCGCTGCGGTGACGGCCGCGTTCGAGCGTCACATCGACCGCATCTACGCCACTACGTTCGAGCTGCTGTCCGCAATGCGGCAGGAGAAGAAGACAGGCTAACTGTTCTAAACCGAGGATCCCGCGTGAAGCGCGATCCGATGTCAAGCCGGGCTGTCCGGCGCAAGGGAGAAAAAGCATGAACCGCCGTCATTTGATATCCGCCGTCGCCGCGCTCGCCGTCGCCGCCGGCTTCGCGTTCGCAGCGCCCGCGCGCGCCGACAACAAGGAGATCGTTTATCTGACGCCAGGGCTCGATCTGCCGTTCTGGCGTTATCTCTCGAAGGGCGTCGAGGCCGAGGCGAAGAAGGAAGGCTATGCCTATACCGCTCTCGATTCGCACAACAACGCGCAGACGCAGCTCAAGAACGCGCAGGACGCGATCGCGCGCGGCGTCGCCGGCATCGCCATCTCGCCGACCGACAGCTCCACCGCGCCGAGCGTGCTGGCCCTGGCGGCGCGCGCGAAAATTCCCGTCGTCGTCGCCGACATCGGCACCAACAGCGGCGAATATGTCTCGTTCGTCATCTCCGACAACAAGGAGGGCGCGCATGGCGTCGGCGTCGCGCTCGCCGAGGCGCTGAAGGAGAAAGGTTGGACCGACGGTTCGATTGGTCTCATCACCATCTCGCAGGCGCGCAAGAACGGACAGGCGCGCACCGGCGGGTTCCGCGACGCGATGAAGGAGGCGGGCATCACCAAAGAAGCCGGCCTGCAACAGATGCAGTCCTACACCGCCGACGAGACCTTCAAGTTCACGCAGGACATGCTGACCGCCAATCCGAACATGCGCGGCATGTTCATTCAGACCGACCAGCCGACGCTGGGCGCCCTGCGCGCGATCAAGGCGGCGCATCGCGAAGGCACGCTGCTCGTCGCCGCCTTCGACGGCATTCCCGATTTCGTCGATTTGCTGAAGAAGGGCGAGATCGTCGCCTCGGGCATGCAGCAGCCCTATCTGATGGGCGTGAAATCCGGCGAGGCGCTGGTGAGCGCGCTGAAGGGCGGCAAGCCGGACAAGGAAATCCTGGTGCCGATCGTGATCGCGACCAGCAAGAACATCGACCAGATCCTGCCGACCATCAAGCAGACGGTGTTCGCCAACGAACTGCCGTGATCCCAGCGGCCGGCGCCTCGCGCGCCGGTCCTCCCGCCGGTAGGGGAACGATGACCGAAGCCGACGATGTGTTGCTGGCGGCGCGCGATATCTCGAAGAGCTTCGGGCAGACGCGCGCGCTCGCGGGCGCCAATCTCAGGTTGCGCGCCGGCGCGACCCATGCGCTGCTGGGCGCCAACGGCGCCGGCAAGTCGACGTTGTCGCGCGTCGTCTCCGGCCACATCAACCGCGACAGCGGCGAAATCCTCTATCGCGGCCGGCCGCTGGAGGCGCGCTCGCCGCGCGAGGCGCTGGACGCCGGCATCGCGATGGTGATGCAGGAGACCAGTCTGGCGCCGGACCTGTCGGTGCTGGAAAACATCTTCCTGCCGGAACTGCGCAAGCCCGGCCGGCTGTCGCGCCCCTCGATGCGCCGGCGCGCGGCCGAAATCCTCGCCGATCTCGGGCAGGAGCGTTCGTTCTCGCTTGACTCGCCCGCGCGCGTCCTCTCGGCGGCGCAGCGCCAGCTGGTCGAGATCGCCAAGGCGCTGGCGTTGAGCGCCAGTCTGATCATCTTCGACGAGCCGACGGCGTCGCTCAGCCCCAGCGAGGTCGAGCGTCTGTTCGACGTGATCGCGCGGCTGGAGCACGCGCGTTGCGCGATCGTGTTCGTCTCGCACCGGCTGGAGGAAGTGTTCGCCATCTCCGACGAGATCACGGTGATGCGCGAGGGGCGCACGGTCGCGGCCTCGCTGCCGACGTCGAGCCTCAACCAGACGGAACTGGTGCGGCTGATGGTTGGACGAGACCTCGGCGCGATCTACGCCAGCGCCGCGACGCGCGACGCCGCGCGCGGCCGCCCCTTGCTGTCGGTGGCGCATCTGCGCGCGCCGCCGGCGGTGCGCGATGTGTCGTTCGATCTCTATCGCGGCGAAATCCTCGGGCTGGGCGGCCTCGTTGGCGCGGGCCGCTCCGAAACGGTGGAGACCCTGTTCGGCCTGCGCCCGCGCGCCAGCGGCGAGGTGCGGCTCGACGGCCAGCCGTTTTCGCCGCGCAATCCCGCCGAGGCGATCCGCGCCGGGGTCGGCTTCGTGGCGGAGGACCGGCGGCGGCAATCGATCGTTCCCGACCTGTCGGTGCGCGAGAACCTGCTGCTCGGCCATCTCGGCGCGCATCGCGGTTTCGGTCTCGGCTATGCGAAGCTCGACGACAAGATCGACAAGCTGATGGCGCGGCTCGAACTCGGGCGCGACCGGCTGGGCGACGCCAATCTGCTCAATTTCTCCGGCGGCATGCAGCAGAAGATCATCATCGCGCGCTGGTTGTTGCTGGAGCCCAAGCTGTTGATCCTCGACGAGCCGACGAAGGGCGTCGATATCGGCACGCGCGCCACCATCTATCAGGTGCTGCGCGACATCGCGGCGACCGGCGCGGCGATTCTGGTTATCTCGTCGGAATTCGAGGAACTGCTCGGCCTCGCCGACCGCGTGATCGTGATGAGCGACGGCGCCTCGATCGCCGATGTGCCGAGCGCTGTGCTCGACGAGGAGAAGTTGACCCTGCTCGCCGCGCCGCGCAGCTCGATGGAGCGCAACCAGCGCGTGCTCCAGGATCTGGCCAACGAACAAGACGGCGCGGCGTTCTGGGCGATACTCGACGAGGATCGCCTGTTCTGCCTCAACGCGGTCGCCGCCAACCCGGGCGCCGATCCGGGGTTGCAGGCCGGCGCCGCGCCGCGCTTCGAGGAGACGCCGATCGCCCAGGCGCTCCGCGCGCGATCGGCCGATTTCGTGCTCAATCCTGAAAATGGCCTGCGGAGCCTGCTCGTGGACGTGAAAAGCCATCGTGGCCATGAACTGGGATCGATCGGCCTCGTGCTGGGTCCGGGCCGCGCCGCGCCGCCGGCCGAGGCGCTGCGGGCGACGATCCTCGAACGTTTCCGCGGCACGGTATGAAGCGAGAAACCGTATGAACCCGCCGCCCCCCCTCTCCGCGACCCAACAAGCTCCGCGGCGTCGCGCCTGGAGCGTCAAATCGGCCCCGCTCGAATTGCGCATGCTGGCGCTGGCGCTGCTCATCGCGATCGCGCTGTCGTTCATGTCGCCGTATTTTCTCAAGACCAACAACCTGCTCAATCTGCTCGATCAATCGGTCGTCGTCGGCATCGTCGCCATCGGCATGACGTTCGTGATCCTGACCGGCGGCATCGATCTGTCGGTCGGTTCGCTCGCGGGCCTGACCGGCGTCGTGCTGGGCCTGAGCCTGCATCATTTCTCCATTCCCGTCGCCGTGGCGCTGGCGGTGGCGTGCGGCGCGGCGATCGGGCTGTTCTCCGGCTTCCTGATCGCCTATTTCGATCTCGCCGCCTTTGTCATCACGCTCGGCGTGATGTCGGTCGGGCGCAGCCTCGCCTATATCTTCTCGGGCCAGACTTCGATCTCCGACATTCCGCCGGAGATCAACAATCTCGTCTACACGACCGTGTTCGGCGTGCAGACCAACGTGCTGACGCTGCTGGCGCTCTATGCGCTGGCCTGGGGCTATCTCACCTACACCAAGGGCGGGCGCACCATTTACGCCGTCGGCTCCAATCGCGAGGCGGCGCGCACCGCCGGGCTCGACGTGCTGTTCTACAGCGTGCTGCCCTATGTGGTCTCGGGCGCGCTTTCGGCGGTGGCGGCGACGCTGATGTCGGCGCAGATTCTCTCGATCGATCCGCTGGCGGGCACCGGCCTTGAGCTTGACGCGATCGCCGCCGTGGTGATCGGCGGGGCGAGCCTCTATGGCGGGCGCGGCACCGTGATCGGCACGCTGATCGGCGTGTTCATCATGGTGATGATCCGCAACGGCCTCAACCTGCTCGGCGTGTCGCCGTTCTGGCAAGGCTCGGCGATCGGCGGCATCATCATCGCGGCGGTTCTGGCCGAGCGTCTGCTCAGCCCGAGAGCGCGGCGCTGAGATAGAGGAGGATTTCATGTCGGAAGACCTGTCGCGAAGCATCCGCCTGTTTGGAACCGACCAGCCGGTCGCCCCGGCCAGGCTTCTGCGCGCCGGCGGGTTGAGCGCGGAGCTGGAGGCCGGCAACCTGCGCTATGTCAGCTTCGGCGGCGTCGAGATGATCCGCGCGATCTCCTACATCGTGCGCGACAAGAACTGGGGCACCTACAATCCGCGCGTCAGCGACCTCAGCATCGACGAGACGGCGGACGGCTTCCGCGTCTCCTACCATGCGGACGCTGGCGACGCGCAGCAGCAGTTCGCCTATGACGCCGAGATCGTCGGGCGCGCTGATGGAACCTTGCGCGTCGCCGCGCGCGGCAAAGCGGTGAGCGATTTCCTGACCAACCGCACCGGCTTCGTGGTGCTGCATCCCATTGAGAATGTCGCGGGCAGGCCGGCGCGCGTCACCGACACCACGGGCAAGACCACCGACACGCGCTTCCCCGATCTGATCGACCCGGTGCAGCCGATGATGAACCTGCGCGCCATCCGCCACCAGTTCGCTCCGGGCGCGCAAGTGGAATGTCGGATGGAGGGCGACGCGTTCGAGATGGAGGATCAGCGCAACTGGACCGACGCCTCCTACAAAACCTATGTGCGGCCGCTGGCGTTGCCCTGGCCCTACACGATCGCCAAGGGCGAGGAACTCGATCAATCCGTCACCTTGACGGTGACAGGCGCCGCGCCCGCCCGCGCCGGCGGCGACGAGCCGGTGCGGGTCCGCCTGGGCGAGACGGCGGGCGCGACCCCCGCGCTCGGGCTCGGGCTCGATCCCGACGATGCGGCCGCCGCGCTGGCGCATGCCGACGCTTTGCGCGCGGTCGGCGCGTCGCATCTCA
>JAGWRL010000364.1 GCA_028876585.1 Pseudomonadota bacterium
ATCTCGCAGCGCTGTTTGCCGAAGCGGGCGAGGGTCTGCCGCCGTCAGGCCTCTATGACCGCATTCTGGCGGAGGTCGAGCGGCCGCTGCTGTCGCTCAGTCTGGCCGCCACGCGCGGCAACCAGATCCGCGCCGCCGAAATCCTCGGCCTCAACCGCAACACGCTGCGCAAGAAGATCAAGGATCTCGATCTCAAGCCGCTGCGCGGCCTGCGTTGAGCGCGCCCGGCGGCGGCGGCGCCGCCGCCAGCGCCATAGTTAAAGCATAGAATATTTGCGAATAATTTGTGATTTACATAATACAAATGACGTAACGTAAGGCACTTACTCCGCCGCGTCAAAGAATCGTTCGTATTCTTCTTTCATCGGGAAGTAAGGTCCGATCCGCATATCTCGCAACAAGATGTAAGTCGTCGTTCGCGCCCCCCAGGCGCGGGCGCGGCGCCGCCGGCTCCGGCTGGCCATTTCTGCGAGTAGCGCTTCATGTCGAATTCCCTTCCGATCACCGTCGTCAGCCCGCTGAACGTCACCGCCGGCGCCAGCGTCGTGCTGCATTCCGGCGTCAACATTTCGACGCCGGTCATGATCTACGGCGCGACCGACGGCGACGCGGACGGCGTGCTGACGCTGCAATCGGGCGCCATGATCGGCGGCGCCGTGATGTTTTTCGGCGGCGGCGTCTTCAACGACGCCACCGGCGCCGCCGCCAGCTACCAGTTCTTCGGCGGCGGCGGCGCGATCCACTTGTCGGCCGCTGGCTCGACCGCCAACATCAGCAACACCGCCGGCCATTGGGACTCGGTCTATGGCTCGCGCGAAACGGTGAAAATCAACGGCGGCGAGACCAACGTCGTCGGCGACGACAACCTCGTGTCATTCGCCGCCGGCTCGCACAACCAGGTCAGCCTGTACGGCGGCGCCTCGCGCTGGAACACCGTGGTCGGCTCCAACGGAACGGCGATGCTGAGCAGCGGCAACGCCTCCTTCGTCGGCGGCGGCGACACGATTTACGCGGCCGCCGGCTCTTGGGCGAGCCTCTATTCCACCCACGGCGTCGCCGACAGGGTGCACGCCTCGACCGCTTTCCTTATCCTCAACGGCGTCGAAGCGCAGATCGCCGGCGGCGGCGACGTCATCATGACCAATGGCGCTTCGACGCTCACCCTCTCGGCCACGCAAGGCGCGTGGGACGTCGTGACCGGCTCCGACGACACGATCGCCCTCGCGGGCGCGCAAGCCAGCATCGTCGGCGGCGACGAGACGATCTCGGCCACGCCGGGTTCGTGGATGAGCCTCTACGGCACGGGCGGACACGCCGACCAGGTCACGGCGACGGACGCTTATGTCATCGTCAACAGCGCGCAGGCGGCGATCGCGGGCGGCGGCAACGACATTTTCACCACCGGCGCGGCGTCGGTCAGCCTGAGCGGCACGAACGGCGCATGGGACACGCTGCGCGGGTCGGGCGCGCAGATCGCGCTCAACGGCGCGCAGGCGTCGATCCTGGGCGGCGACGACGTGATCGCCGCCTCCAACTCGCTGTTCAGTCTATTTCAGACCAACGGTCATGCGGATACGATCGCCGGCTCCTACAATGGGGTCGCGCTGGTGGACGCGCAGGCGCAATTGCAGGGCGGCCACGACACGATCTATTTCAACGGCGCCTCGTCGCTCAGCGTCGCCGGCGGCGACGACGTCTTCCACTTCAACGCCGCGATGGGAACGGCGGCGATTTCCGGCTTCAACCTCACCGACACATTGTCGCTCAGCGCAACCGACTGGACCAGTTTTCAAGCGCTGCTGGGCAGCGGCGCGCTAACCCAGGTCGGCTCGGATACGATGATCCGGCTCGACGCCCATAACGCGATCACGCTTGCCGGCGTGCAGGCCGCCACGCTGACCGCGGCGCAATTCGTATTCGCCTGACCCTTGCGCCGGCGCGCCGCAGCCCGCATGTTGCGGCGTCAGCAAGCAAGGGAGGAATTCATGGCATTGCAAGGTCGCTGCTTTTGCGGCGCGGTGGAAATCGAGGTCGAAGGCGCGCCCGAAGCGATGGGCTATTGCCATTGCCAATCCTGCCGCTCCTGGTCGGCCGGCCCGGTCAACGCCTTCAGTCTATGGAAGCCGGACAGCGTCAAGGTGACCAAGGGCGCCGAGAACGTCGGCATGTTCGCCAAAACGCCGTTGAGCGAGCGCCAGTTCTGCAAAAAATGCGGCGGCCATCTCATGACCAACCACCCGCCGCTCGCCCTGATCGACGTCTACGCCGCCACCATTCCCGGCCTTGACTTCAAACCGATGCTTCACGTCAACTATCAGGAAACCGTGCTGCCCATCAAAGACGGGCTGCCGAAGCTGAAGGATTTTCCCAAGGAGTTCGGCGGCTCCGGCGAGATTTTGCCGGAGTGAGGCTCACAGGTCCCTAAACCCCTTGCCCTCGGCGACCAGCTTCTCCAGCAGCGCCGAGGGTTTGAAATCCTCGCCCATTTCCTCCTCGAAGCCTTTCATCGCCTTCAGCACTTTGTCGAGGCCGATCGAATCGGCCCAGAACATCGGCCCGCCGCTATAGACCGGCCAGCCGTAGCCGTTGATCCAGACGATATCGATGTCGGAGGCGCGCTGCGCCTTGCCCTCTTCGAGGATTTTCGCGCCCTCGTTGACCATGGGGTAGAGGCAGCGTTCGAGGATTTCCCGATCCGGGATCGCGCGCCGCTTGATCCCCTTCGCGGCGGCGAAATCGAGGATGATCTTCTCCACCAGGGCGGAGGGCTTGGCGTTGCGCTGCGCGTCGTAATCGTAGAAGCCGGCGCCGGTTTTCTGCCCGCGCCGGTCCTGCTCGCAAAGAATTTCGCGTATGGTTGACGAGGAGGTTTTGTCGCGCGACCAGCCGATGTCGAGCCCGGCCAGATCGCTCATCGCGAACGGCCCCATCGGCATGCCGAAATCATACAGCACGCGGTCGACGTCCCACGGCATCGCGCCTTCCAGGATCAGCTTCTGCGCCTCGCGCTGGCGCTGCGCCAACATGCGATTGCCGACGAAGCCGTGGCAGACGCCGACCAGCACGCCGATCTTGCCGATCTGCTTGGCGATCTTCATCGCCGTGGCGACCACGGGCTTGTCGGTCTTGGCCCCGCGCACCACCTCCAATAGCCGCATCACATTGGCGGGCGAGAAAAAGTGCATCCCCAGCACCGAGCCGGGCCGCTGCGTGGCGGAAGCGATCTCGTCGACGTCGAGATAGCTGGTGTTGGAGGCGAGAATCGCGCCGGGCTTGGCGATTTTGTCCAACCTGGCGAAGATTTCCTTCTTGATCGCCATGTCCTCGAACACCGCCTCGATGATCAGATCGCAGTCGGCCAGCGCCGAAAGATCGAGCGCCGGCGACAGCAGGCCCATGCGGGCGGCGACGTCGGCCTCGCTCATGCGGCCTTTCTTAGCCGTGTTCTCGTAGTTTTTGCGGACGACTCCCATGCCGCGATCAAGCGCCGCCTGCGCGGTCTCGACGATGGTGACGGGCAGTCCGGCGTTGAGGAAGTTCATCGCAATGCCGCCGCCCATCGTGCCGGCGCCGATGATTCCGACCTTCTTGACCGGCAGCGTCGCGACGTCGTCGGCGATGTCGGCGATCTTCCACACCTGCCGCTCGGCGAAGAACAC
>JAGWRL010000365.1 GCA_028876585.1 Pseudomonadota bacterium
AAATGGGCATTGCCGAAGCCGCCATTGCCGCCGTGAGCAAGCACGGCGCGCTGGCCGGCTTCGGTCAGATCGGCAGTCAGGGTCGTGCCGTCTTCCTCGTAGACCTGCGTGCCAACCGGTACTTTGAGGATGGCATCGGCGCCGCTCGCGCCATGGCGGTCCTTGCCCATCCCACCGCGGCCGTTCTTCGCCTTGAAGTGTTGCTGGTAGCGATAGTCGATCAGCGTGTTGAGGCCGTCGGCGCATTCCACCACGACATCGCCGCCGCGTCCGCCGTCGCCCCCGTCGGGGCCGCCGAACTCGATGAACTTCTCGCGCCGGAACGAGACGCTGCCCGCGCCGCCGTCGCCGGAGCGGATGTAAACGCGGGCCTGATCGAGAAATTTCATCGCGCCGTCTCCAGCGACGCGGCCTCGCGGCGCGCCGTCCAATCGTTGCGCGGCAAAGCATAGGCGTCGCACTCGACCATCGCCCCGCGCGCCGGCGCGCCGCGCAGGCCGCGGCCGACATGGACGAAGCCGATCTTCTCCAACACGCGGCCCGAGGCCGGGTTCGCGGCCTGGACGCTGGCCTCGATCTCGACCACCGGCGAGAGCGTGAACGCCGCGTCGACGATCGCGCTGCCCGCCTCCGTCGCATAGCCGCGCCCCCAAGCCTCCGGCGCCAGCGCGTAGCCGAGCGTAAGCCGGTCGGTCCCGCGCCGCTCCAGGCTGATCGCGCCCAAAACGCGGGCGGGCCCGCCGAGCGGCGCGATCACCAGCGTCATGTCGCGGCCGAGCGTGTTGGCCTCGCGCGCGGCGAACACGAAGCGTTCGGCGCTGCCCTTGGGATAGGGGTGCGGAATGCGCGCAGTGTAGCGCGCGACTTCCCATTTCGCGCAATAGCGTTCGATGGCGGGCGCGTCGCTGAGGCGCGGCCAGCGCAGCCACAACCGCCTCGTCTCCAGGCGGAACACGTCGTCTCTAGCGATATCGGGAAACATGACCGCTCCGGTCGTCAGCCCAAACGAGAAGGGGATGCGCGCTGCATCCCCTTAACGTAGGCCGGGGCCTACCGGACGGTTTCGGGAAGTCTGGCTTCCGTTGCTCTCTCGGCGAAAAATCCGAGACCGTCCGCGGGGATAAGCGCCGCGGCGGGTCTCGTCGTTCCCGCCGCTATTCCGCCGCCTGGGGGGCGACGACCGATACATATTGCCGGGTGGATTTCTGCTCGAACAGCACCTGGCCCGGCGCGGTGGCGAACAACGTATGGTCGACGCCCATCCCGACATTGCGCCCGGCGTGATATTTCGTGCCGCGCTGGCGCACGATAATATTGCCCGAGATGACGTTCTCGCCGCCGAATTTCTTCACGCCGAGGCGGCGGCCGTCGGAATCGCGCCCGTTGCGCGACGAGCCGCCCGCTTTCTTGTGAGCCATAATCCAGTCTCCAAAGGGTTCGATCGCCGGAGAGTGTTCGGCGACAGGATAATCGAAAACGCCGTGCGAGGAAAGCTTGTCGCTTAACCCTCGGCGTGATCGGCGTGGCCGTGAGCCTTCGGCTTGGGCGGATTGCCGGCCATCAGATCCATCGCCTGGGCCTTCCAATGGTCGCGCTCGGCGCGGCCGTGGAAGCCGACCTCATGCTCGATGGCGGCGATGTCCTCGGCCGACATCGCGGCGACCTGCCAGAAATGGTACACGCCGACGCCGTGCAGCTTCTTGGCGATGCCGGGGCCGATGCCGTGGATCCATTCGAGATCGTCGGCCGTGCCGAACGCCTTTTCGAGCTTCTGGAACTTCGCGGTGTCGATGCCGGCCGCGCGCGCGGCCTTCTCGGCGGCCAGATGCTTGTCGCCTTCAGCCGACATCAGCGCCGCCGAAGCGGTCGAAGAGGACTTGCCGGCGCCCTGGATTTCGAGGATCTTGACGATCGTCAGGTCCTGTTTATGGCCGCGCTTGCGCTTGGAGTTCTTGCGGCGGCGCTTCTTGAACGCGTAGACCTTGGGGCCGCGCGCCTGCTCGACGATCTCGGCCGTGACCGAGGCGCCCTCGACCCGCGGCGCGCCGATATGATGCGCCTGCCCGTCGTAGAGCGCGAGCACTTCGCCGAAGGTGATCTTGGCGCCCGCCTCGCCTTGCAGCAGCATGACGGTGATTTCGTCGTTGGCGGCGACCTTATATTGCTTGCCGCCGGTCTTGATGACTGCGAACATCTCTCTCATCCCGTGTTCAGCCCTGGCTCTACGCGGGAGCCCCACGCGGCCAGCTTCTTGTGCAGCTTATGCCCGGTTTCGCCGCGCGCGAGCGCGCAAAACAAACCCTGCGCGGCGGAGGCCACGCAGGTCAAGCGGGCGGACGCATAGTGCGGGCGGGCAGGGTTTGTCAATGGCCCTGCGGCGGCGTCAGTCGCCCGTCTCGGGATCGACCAGCCGGTGCAGGCGGTCGGCGGCGGCGCTGGCGAAGCGCAGCAGCATCGCCCGCCGCGTCGCCGGCGCCAGCGCGCGGGCCGGCGCCTCGCGCAAAATCGCCGCGCCGAACCGGTCCGCCAGGATCAGCCCAGCCTCCTGCGGCATGATCTCCGCCGGAATGGCGTCGGAAATGGCGAAATAGAGCCGGTCGCAATGGGAAGCGTAGTCGCGCCATTTCCGGTCGGCGCGAAAATCGGCGACGCAAGATTTGATCTCGACGATCAGGATCGAGCCGTCGGCGCCGAGCGCGACGACGTCGGCGCGCCGCCCGTCGCCCAAAACCAGTTCCGTCACGCTCGAATAGCCCAGCGCGCGCAGCATCCGCCGCGCGCCGCGCGCGATGGCGAGCGCGGGCTCCGACTGGCGGCCGTCGATCAGCGCCGGCGTCACCCCGCATCCTCGATCAGCATCGCCGCGCCCTTTTCCGCGATCATCAGCGTGGGGGAATTGGTGTTGCCCGAGGTGATGCGCGGCATGGTCGAGGCGTCGGCGATCCGCAACCCCGCCAGGCCCCGCACCCGCAACCGGCCGTCGACGACCGCCGCGGCGTCCTCCGCCCGCCCCATCCGGCAGGTGCCGACGGGGTGGAAAATCGTCGTGCCGATGTCGCCGGCGGCCGCGATCAGTTCCGCCTCGCTCGCTTTGTCCGCCCCCGGCAGGTGCTCGCTCGGCGAAAAGCGCGCCAGCGCCGGCGCGGCGGCGATGCGGCGCGCGAGCCGGATCGAATCGACGGCGACGCGCCGATCCTCCTCCTCGCTGAGATAGTTCGGCTGGATGACCGGCGCCGCCAGCGGGTCGGCGCTGGCGGCGTGGATCGAGCCGCGGCTGGCCGGGCGCAGGTTGCACACGCTGAGCGTGATGGCGGGGAAATCGTGCAGGGGATCGCCGAATTTCGGCAGCGACAGCGGCTGCACGTGGAACTCGACGTTCGCCGTCTCGTAATCGGGCGAGGATCTGGCGAAAATGCCGAGTTGCGAGGGCGCCATGGTCAGCGGCCCGCGCCGGTTGAACGCATAGTCGAGGCCCATCAGCGCGCGCTTGAACAGCGACTGAAACTCGACGTTGAGCGTCTTGGCGCCTTCGATGCGAAAGATGGTGCGAAGTTGCAAATGATCCTGCAGGTTTTCGCCGACGCCCGGCAGCGCGTGCAGCGTTGGCACGCCGATCCTGCCCAACGCCTCCGGCCGGCCGACGCCCGAAATCTCCAGGAGTTGCGGCGTGCCGACCGCGCCGGCCGTCAGCACGGTTTCGCGCGCGCGCGCCGAGACCACGCGGCCCTGCGCCTCGTATTCGACGCCGATCGCGCGCGCGCCGTCAAACACAATCCGCCGCGCGTGCGCGCCGGTGACGAGCCGCAGGTTGGGCCGCTTCAGCGCCGGTTTGAGAAAGGCTTTCGCCGCGCTGACGCGCAAGCCCTTGCGCTGGTTGACCTCGAAATAGTCGGAGCCCTCGTTGTCGCCCCGGTTGAAGTCGGCAATCTTCGGGATGCCGACCTCGGCCGCCGCATCGCGCACGGCGTCGAGAATGTCCCAGGCGATGCGCGGGCGCTCGACCCGCCATTCGCCGCCGGCGCCGTGCAGCGGCTTCGCGCCGGCCCAATGGTCCTCATGGCGCAGAAAATAGGGCAGCACATCGTCCCAGCCCCAACCCTCCAGCCCCAACTGGCGCCAGCCGTCGTAATCGCGCGCCTGCCCGCGCATGTAGATCATGCCGTTGATCGCCGAGCAGCCGCCGATCACGCGGCCGCGGGGATAGGCGATGTCGCGGCCGTTGAGGCCGGGCTCGGGCGCGGTGCGGAAACGCCAGTCCGAGCGCTTATCGCCGATGGCGTAGAGATAGCCGACGGGAATGTGCAGCCAGATCCAATTGTCGCGCCCGCCCGCCTCCAGCAACAGCACCTTGTTGCTGGGATTGGCGCTGAGGCGGTTGGCCATCAGGCAACCCGCCGAACCCGCGCCGACGACGATGTAATCGTAGCTGTCCATCATGCCTCGACCGCCCAGCAGGCGACTTCGCGCCCGCGTTTCAACGCCAACTCCGGCGTCTCGCGCCGGCATATCTCCATCGCCAGCGGGCAGCGCGGGTGGAACGCGCAGCCGCTCGGCGGATCGATCGGCGAGGGCGGTTCGCCCGTCAGCGGCGCCCGCACTTTCAACGCGCCGGGATCGGCGACCGGCGTCGCCGCCATCAGCGCCCGCGTATAGGGGTGCTGCGGAGACTCGAACAGCGCCGTCTTCGGCCCGATTTCGACGACCGCGCCAAGGTAGATCACCATCGCCTCGTCGGCGATATGGCGCACCACCGAGAGGTCGTGGCTGATGAAGACATAGGCGAGCTTCAGCGCTTCCTGCAACTCGGCGATCAGATTGAGCGCCTGCGCGCGGATCGAAATGTCGAGCGCCGAGACCGGCTCGTCGAGCACGAGGATCTTCGGCTTCAGCATCAGCGCGCGCGCGATGGCGATGCGCTGGCGCTGGCCGCCGGAGAACATGTGGGGATAGCGATGATATAGCTCCGGGCGCAGGCCGACGGCGCGCATCATGTCGAGCGCGGCGTCCTTGCGCGCCGCAGCCGACAGATCGGTGTTGACGAGCAGCGGCTCCTCCAGCGCGCGGCCGATCTTCTGGCGCGGGTTGAGCGAGCCATACGGGTTCTGGAACACGATCTGCACCTCGCGGCGCAACCGCCGCCGCCGCGCCGCGTCGGCGTGCGCGACGTCCTCGCCCTCGATCCGCAATTCGCCGCGCGTCGGCGGCTCGATCAGCGTCAAGAGCCGCGCCAGCGTCGATTTGCCGGAGCCGGATTCGCCTACCACCGCCAGCGTGCGGCCGGCCTCCAGCGCGAACGAGACGTTCCGCAACGCCGTCAGCGTCGCCTTGGGCCGGAACAGGCCGCGCGCGATCGGGTATTCCCGGCTCAATCCGCGCGCTTCGAGCACGGGGCTCATGCCGCGTCGCTCGCGTTGGTCAGCGGCGCCAGGCAGCGCGCGCGGCCGAGCGCTTCCGAGGCTGGCGGCGGCGGGGCGGCGCGGCAGGCGGCGAAGGCGAATTCGCAGCGCGGGGCGAACAGGCAGCCGCGTGGCCGGTCGAACTGGCCCGGCACGACGCCGGGAATCGCCGGCAGCCGCCGCTGCGTCGCCCGCTCGGGCAGCGCGGCCAGCAATGCGGCGGTGTAGGGGTGATGCGGATCGCGGAACAAGGTCCGCGTATTATTGGTCTCCACCTGCTGGCCGGCGTATTGCACGATCACGCGGTCCGCCGTCTCGGCCACCACGCCCATGTCGTGGGTGATGAGCACCAGCGCCATGCCGTTGCGCTGCCGGAGGTCGAGCAGCAGGTCGAGGATCTGCGCCTGCATGGTGACGTCGAGCGCCGTGGTCGGCTCGTCGGCGATCAGCAGTTTGGGCTTGCAGGCGAGCGCCATCGCGATCATCACGCGCTGGCTCATGCCGCCCGAGAGCTGGTGCGGGAAGGCGTGAACGCGGCGCTCGGGATCGGGAATGCCAACTTCGCGCAGCAGCGCGATCACCCGTTGCCTGCGCGCCGAACGCGACAGGCCGAGATGCGATTTGAGCGCCTCGCCGATCTGGAAGCCGACGGTGAAGCAGGGGTTGAGCGACGACATCGGCTCCTGAAAGATCATCGCCATATCGCGCCCGGCGATGTCGCGCCGCGCTTTCGCGCTCATGGTCAGCAGATCGTGGCCGTCGAAGCGCATGAGATCGGCGCTCACCCTGGCCGTCGTCGGCAACAGGCCCATCACCGCCAGCATCGCCACTGATTTGCCCGAGCCCGATTCGCCGACGATGGCGAGCGATTCGTCGCGCTCGACGCTCACATCGACGCCGTCGACGGCGGTGAACGCGCCGTGGCGGGTGGGGAAGCGCACGCACAGATTGCGGATTTCAAGCAGCGGCATCATCCCCTCCGCATCTTCGGGTCGAGCGCGTCGCGCAAGCCGTCGCCGGTGAGATTGATGGCGACCACCGTGACGAGGATGGCGAGGCCGGGCAGCGTGACGATCCAGGGATCGGAGCGGATGAATTCGCGCGCATCCGCCAGCATGGCGCCCCATTCCGGCGTCGGGGGCTGCGCGCCCAGGCCCAGAAAGCCGAGGCCCGCCGCTTCGAGGATCGCGTCGGAAACGCCGAGCGCGGCCTGCACGATCAGCGGCGCGAGGCAGTTGGGCAGCACGGTCGTCAGCGCGAGGCGCAGCGGCCTGACCCCGGCTACGCGCGCTGCCGTCACATAATCGCGTGTCAATTCGCCGAGCGCTGCGGCGCGCGCGACGCGCACGTAGCGCGGCAGGCCGACCAAGGTGACGGCGACGATGGTGTTGGTGAGGCTCGGCCCGAGAATGGCGACGATGACGACCGCGAGCACCAGGCTCGGCGTCGCCATGATGACGTCCATCAACCTTGTGACCACGACATCGACCAGCGAACCCGCCATCGCCGCGAGCAATCCCAGCGCGACGCCGATGAGAAAGGCGAACGCCATCACCGAAACGCCGATGAACAGCGAGATGCGCGCGCCGTAGATCAGGCGCGACAGCGTGTCGCGCCCGTCGCCGTCCGTGCCCAGCGGAAACGCCCATGTCCCACCGGCCCAGACGGGCCTGGCGCGCACGAATGCACGGAATTGTTCGCTGGGGGCGTGCGGCGCGATCACGTCGGCGAACAGCGCCGCCAGCACGATCAAGGCGAGGACGCCAAGCCCGATCGTCGCGCCGCGATTCTCGCGAAAGGCGGCCGCGAACGCCGCGAGCGGCGCAGGCGGCGCTGGAACAGGTTCGTCAACCAGCGCGACGTCAGCGGGCATGACGGATTCTCGGGTTGATGAGGCCGTAGAGCAGATCGACCGCGAGATTGACCAGAATGACGACGGTGGAAACCAGCAGCACGCCGCCCTGCAAAGCCGGATAGTCGCGGCGGAAGATCGACTGGATCAACCACGAGCCGACGCCGGGCCAGGAGAAGATGTTCTCCGTCAGCACCGCGCCCGCCAACAGGCCCGAGATCGACAGGCCGATCACGGTGACGACCGGCAGCAGCGCATTGCGCAGCGCATGCACGCCTACGACCCGGAACGGCGACAGACCCTTCGCCCGCGCCGTGCGCACATAATCCTCAGCCAACACTTCCAGCATCGAGGAACGCGTCATCCGCGCGATCACGCCAAGCGGCACGGTGCCGAGCACGATCGCCGGCAGGATCAGATGCCGCACCGCATCCCACACCGCGCCGGGCTGATCCGACAGCGCCGCGTCGATCAGCATGAAGCCGGTCGGCTGGTCGAAGCTGTAGTTGATGAGGTCGATCCGGCCGGAGACCGGCGTGAGCCCGAGCGTCACCGAGAAGA
>JAGWRL010000366.1 GCA_028876585.1 Pseudomonadota bacterium
CGAGGCCGTCGGCGGCGAAGGCGCGCGCGATCGCGCCGCCCAATCCATCGCCCGCCCCCACCACGAGGCACACGCCCGGCCGCTGGCTCATGTCTGGCTCCCCGGTCATAGCAAGGCTTTTGCGGGCGGGCGCGGCGCCATGTCAACGCCCTTCACGCGAATTTGGCGCCCGCGCCTCGACGCCGGCGCGGCCGTCGGTCTATAGCGGGACGGCGTTTCTCCAGGAGTTGGACTGTTTGGCTCACCGTCTCGCCGCCATCGCGTTTCTGGCGCCGGACTATGACGAAGGCGTCGCGTGGTTTCGTGATTGCCTCGGCTTCTCCGTGCTGGAGGACAAGCCGCTCGGGCAGGGCAAGCGCTGGGTGGTGGTGGGCGATCCCTCCGGCGAGGGGGCGCGGTTCGTGATCGCCCGCGCCGAGGGGGAGCGGCAGCTCGCCGCCGTCGGCGCGCAGGCCGGCGGGCGGGTCGGCTATTTCATCGAGACCGACGATTTCGCGCGCGAGCACCAGCGCCTCAGCGCCAACGGCGTCGAATTCGTCGAGAGCGCGCGGCGCGAGTCCTATGGCGTCGTGGCGGTGTTCATG
Source organism: Pseudomonadota bacterium (assembly GCA_028876585.1). The sequence continues at coordinate 585 of JAGWRL010000366.1, forward strand.
GACCCCTGGGGCGGCAAGTGGGACCTGATCCAGCCGGCGCGCGTGATCCCGTACATGCCGTTGCAACGCCAGCTCAAGCTCTGGGCGGCGGTCATCGCGGCGATCGCCGTCGTCGTCAATACGCTGGGGTCGCAGCTCGCCCCGTTCGTGTTCGGCATCGCGATCGGCTATTTGCTCAACCCGGTCGCGCATCGGCTGCAACGGCTGGGCTTCAGCCGGCTGACCGCGTCGCTGACGCTGCTGCTGGCTTTCCTCGCCATCGTGGCGATCGCGGGGGTGATCCTGGTGCCGGTGTTGCTCGACCAGATCTCGCTGTTTTCGTCGAAGCTGCCGAATTTCATCAAGACGCTGCAATCGGTGATCGCCGGCGGCGGCTCCGACTGGCTTTCCCGGCACGGCGGCGCGTGGCTGGAAAAGATGGGCGTCGGCGAGACCTTCACCTCGGATCAGATTCAAAAGGCGGTCACCGATCTGATGAAGGAAGTCGGCGCCTGGCTGGTGACGGGGCTGAAGAACCTCGCGGTCGGCGGCAAGGCGCTGATCGGCTATCTGTCGTTGCTGATCGTGACGCCGGTGGTCGCCTTTTATATTCTGATCGACTGGCACATGATGGTGGATACGGTCGATGGCTGGCTGCCGCGCGACCATCGCGCCGAATTGCGCGCGATCTCGGCTGAAATCGACCGCGCGCTCGCCGGCTTCCTGCGCGGTCAGTCGCTGGTGTGCCTGTTCCTCGGCCTGTGGTACGGCATTGGCCTGACGCTGATCGGGCTCGATTTCTCGGTGCTGATCGGCGTGATCGGCGGCGTTCTCAGCTTCATCCCCTATGTCGGCTCGCTGACGGCGCTCGTGCTCGCGCTCAGCGTCGCCATCGTGCAGAAATGGCCGGATATGCATCTTTTCCTGATGACGCTGGGCGTGATCGGCGCCGGGCAATTTCTCGAAGGCTATGTGATTTCGCCGAAACTGGTGGGCGAGTCGATCGGCCTGCATCCCGTCTGGTTGATCTTCGCGCTGTTCGCGTTCGGCGAATTGTTCGGCTTCACCGGCCTGTTGATCGCGGTGCCGGCCGCCGCCGCGCTGGGCGTGATCCTGCGCCACCTGATCCGCAGCTACCAGCATAGCCCGTTCTACCGCGGCCGCGCCGCGGTCGGCCCGTGAGCGCGGCCCGGCAGCTGCCGCTGCCGCTGCCGCACGAGCCGAGCTTCGCGCGCGAGGATTTTCTCGCCCACCGCTCCAACGCCGACGCGCTGGCGCTGATCGAGGCGTGGCCCGCCTGGCCCGCGCCGACGATGCTGCTGGTCGGCCCGGCCGGCGCCGGCAAGAGCCACCTCGCGGCGATCTTCGCGCAAGCCGCGTCGGCGACCCGGCTCAACGGGCGCGATCTCGGCGCGATCGACCCCGATGCGGTCGCCCGCGCCCCGGCGCTGGCGCTCGACGACGCCGACGCGGTCGGCGCCGCCGAGTCGGCCCTGTTCCACCTCCTCAACCTCGCCCGCGCGCGCGGCGCGACGCTGCTGTTGACCGCGCGCCGGCCGCCGGATCTGTGGGGCCTCGCCACGCCCGACCTGCTGTCGCGGCTGCGGCTGGCGCCGATCGTCGAGATCGCCGCGCCGGAGGAGGAGCTGGTCGCGGCGGTGCTGACGAAATTGTTCAGCGACCGGCAACTGGCGGTCGAACCGGCGCTGGTCGCCTATCTCGCCCGTCGGCTCGACCGCTCGCTGGAGGCGGCGCGCGCCTTGGTCGAACAGCTCGACGCGGAGGCGCTGGCGCAGGGCAAGAAAGTGACGCGGGCGATGGCCGCGCCGTTCCTGACCTCGCCCGAGGACTGAGCGTGACATTAGCCCGCCGCCCGCACCCCCTTCCAACGCCAGCGCCGCCGGTGAGGATCGCTTGCCCGAAGATGTGAAACAGCGCGCCGCGACGGCGATCGGCCTGACGAGCGGGGAGGCCAAACGCCGGCAGGCCAAATTCGGCCCCAACGCGGTGACGTCGGAGGTGCGCGAGCCGTGGCGGCTTTTCCTCAGCAAATTCTGGGCGCCGAGCCCCTGGTTGCTGGAGACGGCGATCGTGCTCCAGCTCGCGCTCGGCGAATATGTCGAAGCCTCGGTCATCGCGGGGCTGCTGCTGTTCAATGTCGGGCTGAGTTTCGTGCAGGAGAGCCGGGCCAATGGAGCGCTCGCGGTGCTCAAGAGCAAGCTCGAACTGATCGCAATGGTGCGTCGCGACGGCGCGTGGCGGCGCTTGGGCGCGGGGGAACTCGTGCCGGGCGACGCGATGCGGCTGCCGCTCGGCGGGCTGATCCCGGCCGACGCGACGCTGCTGTCGGGGTCGATCACGGTCGATCAATCGATGCTGACGGGAGAATCGGTTCCCGTCGCGGTCGAGCCGGGCGGCAAAGTCTTCGCCGGCGCGATCGTGCGGCGCGGCGAGGCGATCGCGGAGGTGACGGCGATCGGCGTCGCCACCTATTTCGGCCGCACCGCCGAACTGGTGCGCTCGGCGCATGTGGTCAGCACCGAGCAGAAGGCGATCTTCGGCGCCACCCGCAACCTCGCGCTGGTCAATGGCGCGGTGGCGCTGGCGCTGCTCGCCTTCGGCTACGCCATCGGCCTGCCGACGCCGGAACTCGTTCGCCTGGCGCTGACCGCACTGCTCGCCTCGATCCCGGTGGCGCTGCCGGCGACCTTCACGCTGTCGGCGGCGATGAGCGCGCAGACATTGGCGCGGCGCGGGGTGTTGCTGACGCGGCTTTCGGCCGCGCATGAGGCCGCGACCATCGACGTGCTGTGCGCCGACAAGACCGGCACGCTGACCCAGAACGCGCTCTCGGTCGACGAGGTCGCGCCGTTCGCGGGCTACGATCGCGCCCGCGTGCTGGCCTTCGCGGCGGCGGCGAGTTCGGAAGGCGGACAGGATCAGATCGACGCGACGATCCGGCGCGAGGCCGGCGCCGCCGGCCTCGACGAGGTCGGGACCTTGCGCCGCTTCGTTCCGTTCGATCCGGCGACGCAGATGTCCGAGGCGATCGTCGACGGCGCCAGCGGCGAAGTTTGGATCGTCAAGGGCGCGTTTCACGCGGTCGCGAAGCGCGCGCAGGCGCCGCCGAACGCGCATGCGGTCGCCGACGATCTCGCCGCCAAGGGGCGCCGGGTCATCGCGGTCGCGTCCGGGCCGCCGGCCGCGCTCAAGCTCATCGGGCTGATCGCGCTGAGCGATCCGCCGCGCGAGGATTCCGCGCCGCTGATCGGCGCGCTGACGGCGGCGGGCGTTCGGGTGGTGATGATCACCGGCGATTCGGCCGCCACCGCCGGCGCGCTCGCCCGCAAGGTCGGCCTCGCCGAGGCGGTTTGTCCGATGGATCGGCTCGCGGACGCGAACACGCTCGACCAGTATTCGGTGTTCGCGCGGGTGCTGCCGGAGCAGAAATTCGCGCTGGTCAAGGCGCTGCAAGCGCAGGGCCACGTCGTCGGCATGTGCGGCGATGGCGTCAACGACGCGCCCGCGTTGCGACAGGCCGAAATCGGCATCGCCGTCTCCTCCGCCGCCGACGTCGCCAAAGCCGCCGCCGCGGTGGTGTTGACCGAGCCGGGGCTGCGCGGCATAGTCGATACAATTGGCGAGGGCCGGATCGCGTTCCAGCGGCTGCTCGCCTACACGCTCAACATGCTGGTCAAAAAGACCGAGATCGTGCTGTTCCTGGCGATCGGATTGTTGCTCACCGGGCGCGCCGTCATGACGCCGGTCCTCATGGTGCTGCTGATCGTGACCAACGACTTTCTCAGCATGTCGCTGACGATCGACCGCGCGCGCCCCTCATCCTCGCCGAACGCCTGGCGGATGAACAAAATCTCCACGGCGGCGGTCGCGCTGGCGGCCTGCAAGCTCGGCTTCACGATCGGCATGCTTGCGATCGGCGAATTCCTGCTTCGCCTCGACCCGGCGCGGTTGCAGACATTGACCTTCGTCGCGCTGGCGTTCGGCAATCAATCGCTGCTCTACGCGCTGCGCGAGACGCGCCATATGTGGGCCTCGCGCCCCGGCGTCTGGGTCGCGGCGGCCTCGGCGCTCGACATCGCCGTGGTGACGGCGCTGGCGCTCGCGGGCGTGCTGATGGCGCCCTTGCCGCCACAGATCGTGGCGGTCGAGTTCCTGGCGGCGTTCGCGTTCGCCTTCCTGCTCGATCAGCTGAAACTGCCTATCCTGTCGGCGCTCAGGATCAGTTGAGGTCGCGGGCCGCTGCTATGGCTTTCGTCAGCAACGCGTCGGGATGCGCCTCGGCGCCCTTCTGTTGATAGAGGATGCGTCCGTCCGGCGCGATCACGCTGATGACGGCGGTGTGGTCGAAGCCGCCCGCTTCGTCGGGGCGGAAGCCGACGCCGAGCGCGGCGGCGAGTTCGCGCACCGTGTCCGGGTCGCCGGCGTACAGCGACCAATGCGCGAGGTCGAGGCCGTGGCCCTCGGCGTAGAGGCTCAACCTTTCCGGCGTGTCGGCGACCGAATCGAACGAGAAGAACGCGAACGACACCCTGCCCGCGACGTCCGCCGGCAGATGTTTGTCGAGCCACATCATGTCGGCGATCAGCGCCGGGCACATCTGTTTGCAAGTCGCGTAGCCCATCGCCGCGACGACGACGCGGCCGCGCAGCGAATCGAGGGGGACGGCGACGTTGTCCTGCCGGGTCCAGCTCTGGCTGAGGTTGTAGAGCGAGTCGTCCGGCGGCGGCGCGGCGGCGCCCGCCAGCGCCAACGCCAGAACGAGCAAAATCGCGCGAATCCTCATCGCACATCTCCCGCGCAGCGGAAGCCGACATTATCGGCGGTGTAATTGGCCTTCAGGCTGGCGCGCAGCGAAAAGCGCATGAAGCCGGGATAATCGCGCGGATCGGTCGCGCCCGCCGCCGCCGCGCCGCAGACGAAGCCGCTGTCCTTGCCGTTGGGATCGCGCGATTCGGCCGCGGTCGCGTAAGCGTCGAAGTCGAGCGTCCATTCCCAGACAAGACCAACCATATCCCTCACGCCGTAGCCGTTCGCCGCCTGCCGCCCGACGGGGCCGGTGCGATCCGCATTCGGCGCGGCCAACCACGCCAGCGACACGTTGCGCACGTGATCTTGCGCGCGGCCCGCGTCGGCGAGCGCGTATTCCCATTGCGCCGTCGTCGGCAGCCGCTTGCCTTGCGCGCGGCAATAGGCCTGCGCGGCAAACCAGGAAATATTGGTCACCGGCTCGCTGCGCGCCGCCTCGTCGACGAGTTCGAGATCGCCGCGCCAGCGTCGCAGATATTTGGCTTCGGCGAACAGATGTTTGATTTGGGAGCGGCGCCATTGCGCATGGGCGGCGACGAAACCAAGGAACTCGGCGTTCGTCACCGGCTCGGCGTCAAGCAGGAAAGAACGCA
>JAGWRL010000367.1 GCA_028876585.1 Pseudomonadota bacterium
ACCCGGCTGCGGGGCGCGCTCCGGGGACAACGGCAGGCTGGGGTCTTGCGCCAGCGCCACGGCGTAGGCGGCGCCGATCTGCGCCGAGGCGCCAGCGGCGGGGAGCGCCGCCGGCGCGCCGGCGAACAAGGCGCGCTCGCGCGCCAGACTCCATTTGAAATGCTCGCAATCGGCGCGGGCGGGCAATGCTGCGGCCAGCGTCGCCAGAACCATCAGAGCGCGCAACATGCCGATCGTCCTTATGCGACGCCAACCATCACGTCGGACGCCTTGACGACGGCGTATGCCGACTGGCCGACTTTTAGCGCCAGCGCGTCCACGGCTTCGTTGGTGATCGAGGCGGTCAGAACGACGCCGCCGACCTCAATTTCGACATGCGCGGTGGTCTGGCCCTTGGTGACCGACTTGATCGTGCCTTTGAGCTGATTGCGGGCGCTGAGCTTCATCGCCAATCTCCTCATCCTGCATCGCCGCGCCGGGGGGCCGGTCGGTGCGTCAATTCGTTATATTCAGATGGGCATTACGTGTCCACCGGGGCGCGCGTTGCTATGGCCACTCGCGCCGCATTTGCTAAAATGCGCGCAAGGGAGACGACGATGCGCAAGAGCTACAAAGACCTTCTCGCGGAGGCCGAGGCCAAAATCGAGACCATCGCGCCGGAGACGGCGCGCGACCTGCTCGACCGGCCCGATACGCTGTTCGTCGATCTGCGCGATCCGCGCGAACGCGAGCGCGAGGGGATCATTCCCGGCGCGTTCCCCTGCCCGCGCGGCATGCTCGAATTCTGGATCGATCCGGAAAGCCCGTATCACAAGAGCGAATTCGCCTCCGGCAAACGCTTCGTGTTCTTCTGCGCCGGCGGCTGGCGCTCGGCGCTGGCGACCGCGACGGCGAAGGAGATGGGGCTCGACAAGGTGTGCCACATCGCCGGCGGCTTTTCCGCCTGGCGCAAGGCCGAACTGCCGGTCGCCACGCTGGCGAAGAAACCCGGCTAGCGCGCGTATTTGTACATGCCGCGCCCGGTGCGCTGGATCAGCCCGGCCTGGTTCATGCGCGACAGGATCACCGAGAGGTTGCCGGGCGAAATCGTCAGGCCGCAATCCTCCAGCGCGGTCTGCAATTCGCGCACCGAGGCTTCGTTCTCCTTGAGGATGGCGAGCAGCATTTCCTGCGCGCTGGCGCCGCCTTCGGGCGCGCGCGACGTGTCCAGCAACCCTACATCACTGCGGCTGAAACTTACAACGTTGGCGTGATTTTCCGGCGGGGGCAGCGCCAGCGCGTCGAGCAAAGCCTCGCGGGCGGCGCGGGCGGCTTCGTGGCCTTCCGGCCTGCCCTCCAGCCGCGTGATCGCCCAGGCGAGCGAATAGGCCCGGTCGACCGCTTCGCTGAGTTGTTGTTTGAGGCGGACGACAGCCGTCCGGTCGCCAAATTCCGTCGCGGCCATGGGGCCCACTCCGCCTTGTACGCTTACGCCAACGCAACGTGTAAATTTTCTACTACCAAACCCAACGAAAAACAATCGCCTCGCCGGCTTTGAGCCAATCGCTGTCGATTCGGTGGCCAAACCGTAAAAAATCTGTGGACAAATCGCGACAAATCTTTACCATATCGCCTTGAGCGTTGTAATGTAATTTCAACAAAATCGACGCAACGCAGCGGTGTCCCTGCGCGTCCTCCGGGGGTTCGTCCATGTCCGCTTATGTCCCGCCGGCCCTCTTTCTGGTCGCCATGCTGGCGCTGTTTGTCGCGGCGCTACGTTTCCGCGTCAAGCTGCGCGCGATCGCTAAACACGGCCTCGGCGTCAGCGTCTATGACTTCGGCGCCGATCTCGAATTGCCGCAGCGGCTGCATTCGCGCAGCTATCAGATCGCGATCTATCTGACGATGAAATCGCTGCCGCGCGAGCCGGCGGAAAAAGCCGCCGGGCGCGTCAACGTCGCCGCCGCATCGCATTGATCAGGCTCTCGCGCGCATCCGGCATTTTGAGCCCGCGCGGCCCGAACAATTCCCGCTCCAGAAAAAACCCGGTCAACCGAAACGCATCGACGATCGCCTGATCATCGGGCGCGATCGCGTCGTCGCGCAGGAACGCCGGCAGCGGCAGCAGTTTGTCGCGATAGGGCGCGCCCGCGCCGGCGCTGACGGCGCGGCCCGATTTCGGCGACACATAGATCAACTCGGTGCGCGCCCCCGTCGCCGCGCATTGCGACAGATCGAGCGCGAACCCGCATTCCCCCAGCATCCGCGCCTCGAACCGCGCCAGCCGCGCCGGCGCGTGGTCGTCGTCGTCGAGCGCTTCGATCACGCCGATCAATTCGTCGAACAGCGCCTCATGCGGGTCGCGCTCGGGCAACAGCCGCAGCAGCGCGCCGATCAGGTTGACGCCCGCCAACGCCAAAGCGCTCGGCAGAAACCGCCCCGCCCGTAGCGTCAGCGGCTCGACGGCGTAGGCGCCCAGATGTTCGTCGAGCCGGGCGCGCCAGACGAGGCCGACCGAGTTGCCCGGTTGCAGCGCCGCCGCCAGCCGGCCCGAGCGCGCGCCGCGCACAAGGCCGAGATGGCGCCCATGCGCGCGCGTCATCGCCTCCAGCACGCTGGAGGATTCGCCGAGCCGTTTCAGCCCGATCACCAGCCCTTCGTCGCGCCATTCCATCGCCGCCTCAGCCCCTGAGATGGCGCGGCGGCGGCACGCGCGCAAGTTTCAGCGCGACCAGCAGGGCCAGGCCGAGCAACGCGCCGATCAAGGCGGCGACGCCGTTCCAGCCGGCGTGCTGATAGGCGAGGCCGCCCATCCAACCATTGAAGCTCGAACCGACATAGAAGAAGAACAGATAAAGGGCGGAGGCCTGCGCCCTGCCCTCGTTGGCGCGCAGGCCGACCCAACTGGCGGCGATCGAATGGGCGCCGAAAAAGCTCCACGTCACCAGCGCCACGCCGATCACCGCCGTAATCAGATTGTCGGGAACCGTCACCGCCGCGCCAATCACGCCGATCGCGAGCGCGATCCACAACACGCGCCGGCGCCCGAGCCGCGCCGCCAGATCGCCCATGATCGCCGAACTCGCCGCGCCGATCAGATAGAGCGTGAAGATCAGGCCGATGCGCGTCTGGTCGAGCGAGAACGGCGGCGCGGCGAGGCGGAAGCTGATGTAATTGTAGGTGCAGATGAACGCGCCCATCACGAGATAGGCGATCGCGAACAACCAAGGCAGCCCCTCGTCGGCGAAATGCGCCCGCGTCGCGCGCGCCAGCGCCGCGACGCCGAGCGCCGGCCGTTCGCGCGCCCGCTCCGCCGGCAGCGCCAACGTGAAGAACATGGCGCCGATCAACGAACTCGCGCCCATCCCCGCCAGCGCCAGCCGCCAGCCGCCGTGATCGGCGAGATAACCCACCGCCAGCCGGCCGAACATGCCGCCGAGCGTCGACCCCGCGATGTAAAGCCCCATCGAAAGCCCGAGCGCCGGCGCGTCGATCTCCTCGGCGAGATAGGCCATCGCCACCGCCGGCAGCCCCGCCAGCGACAGCCCCATCAGGCCGCGAAAGCCGAGCAGCGCCGGCCAGTTCTGCGCTTGCGCCGCCGCCAGCGTGGCGAGCGCCGAGACGATCAGCGAAGCCACCATCACCGGCTTGCGGCCGAACCTTTCCGCCGCCACGCCGGCGAAGAACAACGCCGCCGCCATCACCACGGTCGAGACCGACACCGCCAGACTGGCGCTGGCCGGCGAAAGCGCGAATTCGCGCGCGAACTCCGGCAGCAGCGGCTGCACGCAATAGAGCAGTTGGAAGATCGCGAAGCCGCCGATGAAGAAGGCGACGACCACGCGGACAAAGCCGGGATCGCCGCGGCGCAGCTTGCCGCTCATCGCCAGGTTCTCATCGCCATGTCGGCAACCAGACGCGCGCCTCGAACGCCGCCGGCCCGACGCCGATGCTGGAGACGAGCACCGGCAGGAAATAGACGAACATCGCCGCCGCCGCCGCCGTCGCGCCCCAGGCGAACGCGTCGCGATAAGGCCGCTTCAGCGCGCCGGCGCTGAGCGCCAGCGCCGGGCCGAGGCAGACGATCGAGGGATAGAAGTAATAGTAGAATTCGAGCCCCTTGGGATTGGCCGCCCACGGCAGCCATTGGGCGAAAAACGCCACCGCCACGATCAGCGGCGCCCGCGCCCGCCGCAGCACGCCGGCGTAAAGCGTCCACAGGATCGCCGCCTCGCCGGCGAACAGCACGAACGGATTGGGCAGGCCGACCACCGCCGCCGCCTTGCCCGTCTCGCTCCAGCCGCCCACCTCCTTGGCCGGCGCGTCGAACAGATACCAGACCGGACGCCACAAAGCTGGCCACGTCCACCACAGCGATTTATAGGGATGATCGGCCGATTTGCCGGTCATGATCGCAATCATGTTCTCGTGCGTGGCGACGAATTCATGCAAAGCGCCGGCGTGGACCATCTGCGGGACATAGCAGAGGACATAAGCGGCCAACGGCGCCGAGAGATAGGCGCAGGCGCCGCCGAAGACGCCGATCGCCGGCGCCTCGGGCCGATAAAAATCGCTCGCCCGCGCATCCTCGAACCGCACGCGCCAGAACCGCATGAGCGCGATCGCCAGCTCCAACCCGACCAACCCGAAGCCGAGAAACCAGCCCGACCATTTGCAGGCGCCCGCCAACCCGAGACAAAAGCCGCAGGCCAGACGCCAGCCCCACGCGCCGCCGCG
>JAGWRL010000368.1 GCA_028876585.1 Pseudomonadota bacterium
CCCATTCGGCGCTGGTGGTGGACGAATATGGCGCGGTGATGGGCCTGATCACGCTGGAGGACATCATCGAGGAGATCGTCGGCGACATCACCGACGAGCACGACGTCGCGATGCAGGGCGTGCGGCAGCAGCTCGACGGCTCGCTGATCGTCGATGGCTCAGTGACGATCCGCGATCTCAACCGCGCGATGGACTGGGACCTGCCGGACGAGGAGGCCGCCACCGTCGCCGGCCTCGTCATCCACGAGGCGCGCGCCATCCCCGAGGCGCGCCAGGCTTTCGTGTTTCACGGCTTCCGCTTCGAGGTGCTGCGCCGGCAGAAAAACCGGCTCGCCGTGCTGCGGATCACGCCGATGGAAGGCAAGGGCAAGACCAAGGCGGCGCGGTGAAGGCCGCGCCTATTCCAGATTGGTGTGGCGCGCGCGCATGGTCTCGGCCGTCTCCTGAAGGCGCGGCCGCAGTTTGAGGATCGCCAGTTCAAACGCGATCATCTGCGCGGTCTCGAACAGCGAGCCCATCGGCAGCACCGACAGCCGGCCGCCCTGATCGTTGGCCATGGTCTGCGCCGGCAGCACGGTGACCACATCGACGCAGCGGGCGAGATCACCCTGCGGCTGCGCCGTCACCAGCAAGGTGCGCGCGCCGGCCTTGCGGGCGATGTCGGCGAGCGTGCGCGCGGTCGCCAGATCGCCGGGGCCGGCGGAGACGATCAGGAGGTCGCCCTGCGTCACCGCCGGCGTCGTCATGTCGCCCCACACCGCGACGTCGCGGCCCATGTGGAACAGCCGCATCGCGAAGCCGCGCATTTGCAGCCCCTCGCGCCCCAGGCCGAACACGACGATGCGGCGCGCGCGCAAAATCTCCTCGATCAGGCCGTCGAGCGCGTCGGCGGGCATGGCGGCGAATACGGCGTCGAGATCGGCCAGCGCGCCTTTGGCGAGCGCATTGAGAGTGTCGGTCATGTTTCCCCCTTGCAGCGGCGAGGCTACTTGCGACGCGCCGTCAGCGCATAGATCGCCGAATTCTCCAACCCTTCTTCCACGTCAAGCGTCGTCTCAAAGCCCCTGCGCGCCAACGCGTCCCGCATCGCCTCGTGCTCGCGCGCGCCCTGATCGTGGACTTCGACCACGATTTGCCGGATGCGCTCCCAATGCCTGTCGCCGATGCCGCCGATGATGGCGTTTTCGGCGCGCTCGACGTCGATTTTCAGCAGGTTCACGACCGGCAAGTCGTATTTTTCGATGACGCTTGAAAGGGTCGTCACCGGGCATTTGAACGATTCGGCGTTCTTGAGCTTGCCGCCGACGAGCGCGTCGATCATGCGCTCCTCCACCTGAAACTTGGACAGCCGCGCCATCTGCGTGCGGGCGCCCGCCTTCAACACGTCGAGATCGCGATCCTCATCGGCGAACAGGCCGCTCATGATGCTATAGCCGGGATAATAGGTGAAATCGGCCTCGCCCTCGAAATCCCCCAGCGCCGATTCGAGGATGACCACCCGCTCGTCCCAGGCGGCGAGGTTGGCGCGCAACGCTTCGACGCAATGCGCGGCCGGCTCGAAGCAATATATGCGCGCGGGATTGTAATGGGTCAGCGCGTAAAGCGCGAACATGCCGATATTGGCGCCGGCGTCGATGATCACATCGCCGGGATTGATCTCTATCCCGTGCCGCATGTAGGTTTTCTGCACAAATATTTCGTTGTACAAAAACTTCGTCTCGTGCGGGTTGATCTCGGCGATCGAGATATTGTTGGGAAGCACCGCCTTTTTCATCTCAATGCCCCCTCGCACAGGCTCCGCCGCGATCATCCGCCGACGGAGGCGGATTGGCGGGCGGCCTCGATCGTCGCCAGCGCCTCGCGCGCGGCGGCGTGGCTCGGCGCTTCGTCGCCGGGCAGGCGCATCTTGGCGTCGAGGCGAGCGAGCGCGGAAAGTTGCGCCGCCCGCTCGGGGCTGTCGGTGATGATGCCCGCCATCGCCAGCGCCAGCGGCCCCGGCGCGCAATCGTGTTGCAGGAATTCGGGAATCGCCCGCTCCTCCAGGATCAGGTTCGGCAGCAGGATCGAGGGCACGCTGATGAAGTGCTTCAGCGGCTCCTCCAGCCGCGACACCTTGTAGGCGCCGATCAGCGGCACGCCCGACAGCGCGATCTCCAGCGTCGCGGTGCCGGAGGCGACCAAAGCGGCCCGCGCCGTGCGATAGGCGGCGAACTTGTCGGCCTCGCTGATCAGCAGCCGCGGCGCGGCGGGCCAATGGGCGGCGCGCGCCGTCACCTCGGCGTGCAGATGCGGCAGCGTCGGCAGCACGATGTCGAACGGGCCGATCGAATGCGACAGCGCGCCCAAGGCGGCGCCGAAATCGGGCATCAGCCGCGACACCTCCGACCGGCGCGAGCCGGGCAGCACCATCACCACCGGCGGCTTGGCGTCGCGGCGGGCGCGCTCCTCGGCGTTGGGGCGCAATTCGTGCAGGCGCTCGATCAGGGGATGGCCGACATAGACGCATTCGGGGCCGCCGAGCCGCTCATGCGCGGCCGGCTCGAACGGCAGCAGCGCCAGCACCTTGTCGACATAGGCCTTCATCTTGCGGGCGCGACCCGGCCGCCACGCCCACACCGTCGGGCTGACATAGTCGATCACCGGCAGGTGCGGCAGCTTGGCGCGCGCCCGGCGGGCGACGCGATGGGTGAAATCGGGGCTGTCGATCAGGATCAGCCCGTCCGGCTCCGCTTTGATCACATGTTCGGCCGCCCAGGCGATATGGGCGAAAATGCGCGGCAGCCGGGCGAGCACCGGCAGAATGCCCATGACCGCGACTTCCGACAGCGGGAAGGCCGATTCGAGCCCGGCCTCCTCCATGCGCGGGCCGCCGACGCCGACGAAGGTCACCGAATCGCCGGCGATCGCCCGCAGCGCGTGGATCAGCTTGGCGCCGAGCGCGTCGCCCGAAGGCTCGCCCGCCACCAGCGCGATTTTCAAGGCGCTCACGCGGGCCACCCGTAAACGAACAGGCCCGCCTGCTCGGCCGCTTTCGCGAACGCCGGCCGGTCGGCGATCAGCACCTCGCCGGCGGCGATCGCCAGTCCGACGAGCTGCGCTTTCTTGGCGGCGGCAATCGTGGCGGGGCCAACGGCCGGCAGGTCGAGCCGCACGTCCTGGCCCCGCTTGGCCGCCTTGACGAACACGCCCGCCCGGCCCTTCAGCCGCAGGCGGCCGCCGACGCGCAATTCCGCCACCCGCGCCAGCATGTTGTCGGTGCCCTCCGCCGCCTCGATCGCCAGCGCCCGCTCGGCCGAGATGACCGCGCCCTGGCCGATGTCGTAGGGCGACATCGCCTCCAGCAGCCGCGCGCCGAACGCGATGTCGGCGCGCGCCTCCTCGTCCGGGATCGGGCCGACGATTTCGCCCTTGGGCGCGAACAGGCCCGGCGCGACGTCGCGCGGGCCGACGATGCGGAACCCCTCGCTTTCGAACAATTGCGCCACGCCGCGCAGCAGCGCGTCGTCGCCGCCGCGGAACAGTTTGGCGATCTCGCCGGCGCGCACGATCGCGCCCCAGTCCGGCAGCAGGTCGCCGAGATCGGGCCGGGTCACGGCGCCGAGGAACAGGATTTCCGACACGCCGCGCGCCCGCAGCGCCGCCAGCAGCTTGCCGACCTCGCCGAGCCGCACCCACAGGTGGGGAAACGCCTCGATCTCGCGTCCGGCCGAGCCGATCAGCCCGACCATGAAAACCTCGCGGCCACGGCCACGCACTTCCCGCGCCGCCTCCAGCGGCAGGCTGCCGGCGCCGCAGACGAGGGCGAGCGGTTGGGTCACGCCGACGCTTCCCCCCGCTCGCGCGGGATGGTGACGGCGCGGTCGCCGCCCTCGCGCAGGAAGGCGACGATTTCGCGCACGGCGGCGTTGTCGGCGAATTCCTCCGCCACCTGCTCGACGCGCGCCTTCAGCGTGCCTTCCTCGCCGAACAGCAGTTTGTAGGCGCGTCGCGCGCCCTGCACGTCGTCGAGCGAGAAGCCGCGCCGTTTCATGCCCACGACATTGACGCCGCCGAGCCGGGCGCGGTTGCCGATGGCGACGCCGAACGGGATCAGGTCCTCGGTGACGCCGCTCAAGCCGCCAACGAAGGCGTGCGCGCCGATGCGGACGAACTGATGCGCCGCCGAGCCGCCGCCGAAAATGGCGTGATCGCCGACCTGGCAATGGCCGGCCAGCATCACGTTGTTGGACAGCAGCACGCCTTCGCCCAGCCGGCAATCATGCGCGACATGGCTTTGCGCGAGGAACACGCAGCGGTCGCCGACGACGGTCTCGCCGCCGCCGCCCTCGGTGCCGGGGTTCATCGTCACGCCCTCGCGGATCAGGCAATCGGCGCCGATCTTCAGCCGCGTCGCCTCGCCGCGATATTTCAGGTCCTGCGGCTCATGCCCGATCGAGGCGAACGGGAAGATGCGGGTGCGCGCGCCGATCTCGGTCGCGCCGGCGACGACGACATGCGAAACGAGCCTGACCCCCTCGCCGAGCCGCGCCTGCGCGCCGACATGGCAGAACGGGCCGATCTCGACATCGGCGCCCAGAACCGCGCCCGGTTCGACGCAGGCGCTGGGGTGAACAAAGCTCAAACCGACACCAGCATCGCCGAGACCTCCGCCTCGCACACCAGCACGCCGTCGACCTTCGCCTCGCCGCGATACCACCAGATGTTGCGGCGCTTGTTGATCTTCTGCATGTGCAGCCGCAACTGGTCGCCCGGCACCACCGGCTTGCGGAATTTCGCCTTGTCGATCGTCATCAGCAGCACCTGGGTCGACCCGGATTTCAGCTCCTGGCTCGCCGCGCACAGCGCGCCGGCGGTCTGCGCCATCGCCTCGATCACCAATACGCCCGGCATCACCGGCTTGCCGGGGAAATGACCGGGGAAATGCGGCTCGTTGATGGTGACGTTCTTGATCCCGATCCCGGATTCGTCGCCGTTGGCCTCAAGGATGCGGTCGACCAGCAGGAACGGGTAGCGATGCGGCAGCAGCTCCAGCAGGCGCTGGATGTCGAAACTCTCGATCGTCCGTCCCGCCGCCGCTTCCATTTTCGCCTCCGAACCTTGAGGACGCGCTTGCCCCCTCCCGGCGCCGCCGTCAAGCCCGCGCCGCCGGTCTCACGGGGCCGGCTCGGCAACGTAGCGCGGGAACACCGGCGCGGGCGACGGCAGCGGCGCGCCGGGCGGCAGCCGCGTCGCGATATCCACAAAATTCCGCCGCACCGCTGGCACGGCGAGCAGATCGAGCAGGCGCGCCATCGCCGAGGGCATAACGGGCTGCAGCAGGATCGCGGCGGCGCGCAAAGTCTCCAGCGTGACGTAGAGCACATTCGCCATCCGCGCCGGATCGGTCTTGGCGAGCCGCCAGGGCTCGGCGTTGGCGAAATAGCGGTTGGCCGCCGCCACCGCCTCCATGACCGCGCCGATGTAGAGATGCAGCTGGAACGTGCGCATATGCTCGCGCGCCAGCCCCGGCAGCGCCTGCGCCATCGCCAGCATCTCGCGATCGGCGTCGTTGAGGCCGCCTTCGTCGATCGCCGGCACGGCGGCGCCGTTGCGCGCGACGATGGAGAGCGAGCGTTGCGCGAGATTGCCCAGATCGTTGGCGAGATCGGCGTTCATGCGGGCGATGATCAGTTCGTGCGAATAATTGCCGTCCTGCCCCCACGGCGTCTCGCGCAGGAAGAAATAGCGCACCGGATCGAGGCCGTAGGTCGCGACCAGATCGGCGGGGCTGACGACATTGCCGACCGATTTCGACATCTTCTCGCCGCGGTTGAACAGAAAGCCGTGCACGACGATCTGCTTGGGCAAAGCGACGCCGGCCGACATAAGGAACGCCGGCCAGTAGATGGCGTGGAAGCGGGTGATGTCCTTGCCGATCACGTGGACGTCGGCGGGCCAGAACGCCGCGCGGGGGCCGTCGTCGGGAAAGCCGGTGGCGGTGATGTAATTGGTCAGCGCGTCGACCCAGACATACATCACATGTTTGGGATCGTCGGGCACCGGCACGCCCCAGTCGAAGGTGGTGCGGCTGATCGAGAGATCGTTGAGGCCGCGCTTGACGAAGGCGACGATCTCGTTGCGGTATTTCTCCGGCGTGATGAATTCCGGGTGCGTCTCGTAATGCGCCAGCAGCCGGTCGGCATAGGCCGACAGCTTGAAGAAATAGCTCTCCTCCTCGACCCAGTTGACCGGCGCGCCGGAGGGGGCGAGCTTGCTCCCGTCGGGCGCGCTCGTGAGTTCGCCCTCCTCGAAATAGGCCTCGTCGCGCACCGAGTACCAGCCGGAATATTTGGACAGATAGATGTCGCCGTTGGCGGCCATGCGCTCCCAGATCGCCTGCACCGAGCGGCGATGGCGGGCCTGAGTTGTGCGCACGATGTCGTCGGCGCGCGCGTTGAGCAACTCGCCCATCGCCTCGAACTGGGCGGCCACGCCGTCGACGAACGCCTGCGGCGTGACGCCGGCTTTCGCCGCGGTCTGCTGAACTTTGAGGCCATGCTCGTCCATGCCGGTGACGAACAACGTGTCGCGCCCGTCGAGCCGCATGAAGCGCTGGATCGCGTCGGTGGCGATGCGCTCGTAGGCGTGGCCGATATGCGGCGCGCCATTGGCGTAGGGGATGGCCGTGGTGATGTAGAACCGTTCGCTCATGAGGCCAGCGATTAGAGCATTTTGGCGGCTGAGGGAATGCGGGGCGACGGTTTCGCGCCGCGACGCGGGAATACGCAACGCGCGAAGTAGATGCGGTTTATGTATTTGGAGTTTGATCGAAGTTGTGAAACATTTGGCTGCACAGCAGTAACCCCTGACCCGTCCGCACCGTTTTCGCGCCGATCCACGGCGTGCGTCAACGTTGGAGGAAAGTCATGCCGATCAAACGCGGCCACGCTCACAATACCCGTCTTTCCAAATCCAAAGTCCCTGGGCGAAAGGCCATCGTGCCGCGCAAGATCGCCCGCTATGGTTGGCGGCGCGATCTCCCCGACCAGCGCGACCATTCCTACGTCGTGTCGGGGGCGACGCTGCAAAACATCGGCGCCAGCGCCGATCTGCGTTCGCAATGCCCGGCGGTCTACGACCAGGGCCGCATCGGCAGTTGCACGGCCAACGCCATCGCCGCCGCCATCGAGTTCGATCTGATGGGGCAAGGCGCGGACTTCATGCCGTCGCGGCTGTTCATCTACTACAACGAAAGGGTCATGGAGAACTCGGTCGGCTCCGACGCCGGCGCGCAGATTCGCGACGGCATCAAGAGCGTGGCGAGCCAGGGAGACTGCAACGAAACCGATTGGCCTTACGACGACACGCCGGCCGATCCCGTCACCAACGTGTTCCCGCCCAACGCGCCGGCGGCGCAACAACCCCCGCAGTATTGCTACGACAACGCGGTGCAGCATACGGCGGTGAACTATCAGTCGATCGACCAGAACCTCGCCGACATGAAAGCCTGCCTCTCCTCCGGCTACCCCTTTGTCTTCGGTTTCACGGTCTACGAGAGTTTCGAATCGCCGCAGGTCGCACAGACCGGGGATGTGCCGATGCCGGGGGCAAATGAGCGCGTCTTGGGCGGCCACGCGGTGCTCGCGGTCGGCTATGACGACGACGAGCAGAAATTCATCGTCCGCAACTCCTGGGGGCCGAACTGGGGCGACGGCGGCTATTGCTACATGCCTTACGCCTATCTGCTCGACAACAATCTTTCGGACGATTTCTGGACCATCCGCATCGTGTCCTGAAGAAACCGCCGCTCAGGCCGGCTTCACGCGCACGGAAATCTCGAAGTTGCGCGCCGCCGAGGCCTCCCAGCTGCGCCGATTGTGAAACTGAAGGCGCAGCTCCCCCGCCTGCTCGGCGCGGAACCGCAGGCGCCGGCGGCCCGGCGCTCCGCGTGCGTCGCCGCCAGCCTCGAACGCGTCGCCGGTCGCCGATAGGCTCGCACTGTGGGGATCATCGAGAAACCAGCGATAGCCCGTGGTCGGGTTTTCCGCGAGTTCAACCTCGAATTCCTCGCCGACGGCAAGTTCGACCGTCGCCCCGTCGCGGCTTTCATCGAAACGCTGCATCCGGGCCGCTCCCTTGGTTGCGCCAGCCAGATCCGGTCGCGGGGGCCAGGATAGCAAATGCGCCGGCGCGCGTCGTCAAACCTTCGCGAGACTTGGACGCCGGCGCGATTTCGCGCCCAATCCAGCCTGGCGTCGGTTTCGCGGCGCAAGGCGTGATTGAACCGCGCGCCTTCGCGTCCGCCGCTCGCGAGAACCCGCCCATGAACGCCAAGCCCGAATTCGTCCCCGCCCGCACCGCGCCGGCCGGCCCGAACATCCTGCATCCCACGGATTTCGGGCCGACCGACGCCAATGCGCTCGCCCACGCCGTCGCGCTGTCGCTGAAGACCCACGCCCGGCTGACGCTGCTGCATATCCGCGGCGCCGACGAAGCCGGCCCGACCCGCAACGGGCTCGGCCCGGTCAGCGACCTGCTGGTGCGCTGGCGGCGGCTCGGGCTCAACGAACGTTTTGTCGATTTGCAGACCCGGCTCGGCTTCACCGCCGCCTGCCTCGACGTGCCGGCGCGCAGCGTCAAGGCGGGAGTGTTGGCGCATTTCGAGGATCACCCGGTCGAACTGGCGGTGCTGACGACGCACGCCCATTCCGGCCTGAGCTACTGGTTCGCCGGCTCGGTGAGCCGCCTCGCCTTGCGTCAGGCCGACACGATGATCCTGTTCCTGCGCGAGGGCCAGCGCGGCTTCGTCGATTTGCAGACCGGCGACGTCAAGCTGACGCGGGCGCTGATCCCGGTCGACGGCCGCATCCCTTGCGAGGCGGCGATCGCCCGCGCGCGCGCGCTGCTCGACGCGCTCGGCCCCTCGGTCGAGAAGCGGCTGCTGCATATCGGCGACGCCGCCCCGCCGGGTTGCCCGAAGGACATCCCGATCACGCTGACGCAAGGCCCGGTGGTCGAGACGATCCTGAGCACGGCGCAGGCGTTCCGCGCCGACCTGATCGTGATGCCGACGGCGGGCAAGCGCGGCCTGCTCGCCGGCTTCCGCAACAGCGTCAGCGCGCGCATTCTCGATGACGCGCGCTGGCCGGTGCTCAGCGTGCCCGCCGCCTGAGGCTCAACCGAGATTGCAGCCGGTGGCGAAGGTGAACAACGAATAGATCGAGGTCGTGCCGCAAATATAGAGCCGGTTGCGCTTCGCGCCGCCGAAGGTGACGTTGGCGACCGTCTCGGGAATCAGGAACTTGCCGAGCAGCGTGCCATCGGACGCATAGACATGCACGCCGTCGCCGGCGCTGGTCCAGATGCGGCCCTCGGTGTCGATCCGGAAGCCGTCGAACAGCCCGGACTGACACTCCGCGAACACCCGCCCGCCGGACAAAGTGGCGCCATCCGCGCTCACCTTGAACTTGCGGATGTGTTTGGGCCCCTTGTCCTGATGGGTCGCGCCGGTGTCGGCGATATAGAGATATTCCTCGTCCGGCGAGAAGGCGAGGCCGTTGGGGCGCACCATGTCGGTGACGACGGCGGTGACTTCGAGCGTGTTCGGCGCGACGCGATAGACATAGCAGCCGTCGATTTCGCGGTCCTGCCTGTCGCCCTCGTAATCGGCGTCGATCCCATAGGCGGGATCGGTGAACCAGATCGATCCGTCCTTCTTCACCACGACGTCGTTGGGCGAGTTGAGGCGCTTGCCCTCATAGCGGGCGGCGACGACATGGACGCGGCCGTCCCAGTGCGTCATCGTCACGCGCCGGGTCAGATGCTCGCAGGTGATCAACCGACCCATCCGGTCGACCGTGTTGCCGTTGGAATTGTTGGAGGCTTCGCGGAACACCGACACCTCATGGCCCGGCTCGACCAGGCGCATCATGCGATTGTTGGGAATGTCGGACCAGACGAGGTAGCGCCCGGCGGCGAACCAGGCCGGGCCTTCGCACCAGCGCCCGCCGGTCCACAACCGCTCGATGCGCGCATGGCCCGCGTAGAGCTGACCGAACCGCTTGTCGTAGCTGACGAAACCGGTGCCTTCGACTTGTCCGAAATACATGCTGCTGTCTCCAGCTTTCGAGGGGACGATAGGGGATGCGGGCGGCGGGCGGCGCTTCAAGAGCCCGCTCCGGCAAAGACGCCTGCGTCGGCGCCGGGGGTTCGACCGGCTTGCGCCCGTCGGGAGGTTTCGAACGCGCGGTCTCGCGCTAGTAGTCAGACATAGCCGCCACGCCGCATCCCTCGCTTTGCGCCTTGCGACGCAGGCGCGCTATCGTCGGCAACCGACCGGCCAATGTCAATCCGGCGCCGCGCGCCCGATGTCGCGCCCGCTCGCGGCGTGTTAGGGGCTGGAGCACGCACCCCCTGAGGCGATAAGACGAACACCGCATGAGCCACGACCACGCCCACCACGATCACGATCACGATCACGCGCCGCACGGCCATGTCCACATTCCCGCCAGCTTCGGCGCGGCCTTCGCCGCCGGCGTGGCGCTTAACCTCGGCTTCGTGCTGGTCGAAGTCGTCTACGGCTTCCTCGGCAATTCCGTGGCGTTGCTCGCCGACGCCGGCCACAATCTCGGCGACGTCCTCGGCCTCCTCGTCGCCTGGAGCGCCAGCGTGCTGGTGCGGCGATCGCCGACGGCGCGGTTCACCTATGGATTGCGCGGCTCGTCGATCCTCGCCGCGCTGTTCAACGCGGTGTTCCTGCTGCTGACCATCGGCGCGATCTCGTGGGAGGCGATCCTGCGGCTCGGCCATCCCGAGCCGGTCGCCGGCAAGACGGTGATGATCGTCGCGGCGATCGGCGTCGTCATCAACGGCGTGACGGCGTGGCTGTTCGCTTCCGGGCGCGACGGCGACCTCAACCTGCGCGCCGCTTTCGCGCATATGGCCGCCGACGCGATCGTCTCGGCCGGCGTCGTCGTCGCGGGACTGGTGATCCTGCTGACGGGGTGGCTGTGGCTCGATCCGCTCGTCAGCCTCGCCATCAACGCCGTCATCGTCTGGGGAACCTGGGGATTGCTGCGCGATTCGGTCGGCATGTCGATGGCGGCGGTGCCGCCCCAGATCGACCCGCTCGCGGTGCGGCAATTCATCGAACGGCGGCCCGGCGTCGCCAGCCTGCACGATCTGCATGTCTGGCCGATGAGCACGACGGAAATCGCCTTGACCTGCCATCTGGTGATGCCGGCCGGCCATCCCGGCGACGCCTTCATCCACGACCTGTGCGAAGAACTGTCGCATCACTTCCGAATCAACCATTCGACGGTGCAGATCGAGGTCGATCCGCATCTCTCCTGCGCGCTGGCGCCCGATAGCGTGGTCTAACGGCGCGCGCCGGCCGCTTGCCTCGTCGGGAAAATTAGTTTACACGTAAACCATCACGAGACCGTATAGACCATGTCCCTGCCCTCCTCGCTTCAAAATCGCCTGCGGCTGCCCGTCATCGGCGCGCCGCTGTTCATCATCTCGAACCCGTCGCTGGTGATCGCGCAATGCAAGGCGGGGATCGTCGGGGCGTTTCCCGCGCTCAACGCGCGCCCGGCGGCGCAACTCGACGAATGGCTGCACGAAATCACCGAGGCGCTCGCCGCGCATGACAAGGCGAATCCGCAAGCGCCCGCCGCGCCGTTCGCGGTCAACCAGATCGTGCATCGCTCCAACACGCGATTGGAGGAGGATCTGGCGCTGACCGTGAAGTGGAAGGCGCCGGTCGTCATCACTTCGCTGGGCGCGCGCGAGGACGTCAATCAGGCGGTGCGCGGTTATGGCGGCGTCGTGCTGCACGACGTCATCAATCAGAAATTCGCCCGCAAGGCGATCGAGAAGGGCGCGAGCGGCCTCATCTGCGTGTCGGCCGGCGCGGGCGGCCATGCCGGCGCCTATTCGCCGTTCGCGTTCGTGACCGAGACGCGCGAATGGTTCGACGGGCCGCTCGCTTTGTCGGGCGCCATCGCCACCGGCGGCGGCGTGCTGGCGGCGCAGGCGATGGGCGCGGATTTCGCCTATATCGGCTCCGCCTTCATCGCCACCGACGAGGCGCGCGCGGCGCCGGAATACAAACAGGCGATCGTCGACGGCACGGCCGCCGACATCATCGGCTCGGACCTGTTCACCGGCGTATTCGGCAATTACCTGCGCGCCTCGATCGCGCGCGCCGGGCTCGACCCGGAAAACCTGCCCAAGGGCGACGTCGCGACGATGAATTTCGAGAGCGCCGGCGGCTCGAAGCCGAAGGCGTGGCGCGACATCTGGGGCTCGGGCCAGGGCATTGGCGCGATCAAGCGGGTCGGGCCGGCGGCCGAACTGATCGACCGGCTGAAGCGCGAATATGCGACCGCCAAGCTGCGGTTGGCCTGAAGCTCAAGCCGCCGCCGTCTTCAGCGCCGGCCGCCGCCTCGCGGCCAGCAACCAAACCGACAGCGCCGCGACGATGCAGGCCGCCCCGGCGATATAGAACGCCGGCGTATAGGCGCCATACGAGGTCCGCGCGACGCCGGCGGCATAGGCCGCCACCGACGCGCCCACCATATGCGAGGCGAACACCCAGCCGAACGCGACGCCGGCGCGGTTGGCCCCAAACGTGTCCGCCGTCAGCCGCACCGTCGGCGGCACGGTGGCGATCCAGTCGAGGCCGTAGAACAGCGCGAACAGCGACAGGCTGGGAATCGAGAACGACGAGGCCGGCAGATACAGCAGCGCCAGCCCGCGCAGGCCGTAATACATGAACAGCAGCGCGCGATTGTCGACCCGGTCCGACAGCCAGCCCGAGCCGATGGTGCCGAAAAAGTCGAACACGCCCATCATCGCCAGCACCGACGCCGCCGTCACCGCCGCGATGCCGTAATCGCCGCAGAAGGCGATGAAATGGGTCTGGATCAGCCCGTTGGTGGACAGGCCGCAGACGAAGAACGTGCCCGCCAGCACCCAGAACGCGGGAACCGTCGCAATCTCGCCCAGCACGCGGAACGGCGTCGAAAACGCCGGCGCGGGCGGCGGCGGCGGCGCCATCTGCTTGGCGCCATAGGGCGCGAGCCCCAGATCGGCCGGCCGGTCCGCCATCAGCAGCGCCACGCCGGCGGCGGCGACGAGCAGCCCGCCCAGCGTCGGAAACACCGCCGCGCGCCAGCCCCAGCGCGCCTCGATTGCCGCCGCCAGCGGCAGGAACACGAGTTGCCCGGTCGCCGAACTGGCGCTGAGGACGCCCACCACCAGCCCGCGCCGCTCGGAAAACCAGCGCGTCGAGATGATCGCCGCCATCACCAGCGCCGTCATGCCGGTGCCGAGCCCGACCACGATTCCCCACAGCACCACGAGTTGCCATAACTGCGTCATGAACATCGCCGCGATCAGCCCCGCGCTGATCATGGCGATGGCGCACAGAATCACCCGCCTGAGGCCGTAGCGCTCCATCAGCGCGGCGGCGAACGGCGCCATCAGCCCGAACAGCAGGATGCGCAGCGCCAGCGCGCTGGAGATGTCGGCCGCGCTCCAGCCGAATTCGCGCTCCAGCGGCCGCAGCAAGGCGCCGGGAAGCCCCATCGCGCCGGCCGTCGTCAGCGCCACCACGAAGGCGACCGCCACCACGACCCAACCGTAATGCAACCCCCGCGCGGCCAGGCGGCGGGACAGAGACGAGGCGAACATGCGGGCTCCCTTGCAGCGCCGGCTTTATGATGATATGCGTCATCATAGTCAAGAGGGCGAGGCGAGATGCGCATCACGAAACAGCGAGCCGCCGAAAATCGCGAGCGCGTCGTGGCGGAGGCCGCCCGATTGTTCCGCGAAAAGGGTTTTGACGGCGTCGGCGTCGCCGAGCTGATGGCGGCGGCGGGGCTGACGCACGGCGGCTTCTACAATCATTTCGGCTCGAAGGCGCAGGTCGAGGCGGCGGCCTGCGCGCATGTGTTCGACAAATCGGTGGCGCGAATCGCCCGCGTCGCCACGGCGCCCGAGGCCGAGCGGCCAAGCGCCTACGCCGACTATCGCGAGCGCTACGTCTCCCCGGAAGCGCGCGACGCCAGCGCCGCCGCCTGCCCGATGGTCGCCTTCGCCGGCGACGTGTCGCGCCAGAGCGAAGCCGTCCGCGACGCTTACGCGCAGGGCCTCGCCGCCTATTTGCAGGAATTCGTCAGGGCGAGCGGCGGGTCGCGCCCGCAGGCGATCCGCGCCTTCGCCGAACTGGTCGGCGCGCTGACGCTGGCGCGCAGCGTGGCGCAAAGCGATCCCGCGCTGTCGGACGAAATCCTCGCGGCGGCGCGCGGGACCGCTTAGATCAAGGCGATGGCCGAGACGAGGCGGCCGTAATCGGCTTCGCCGCGATGCGTCTTGCGGCGGTAGCTGAAGAAACGCGCCTCGTCGGCGTAGGTGTCGAGGCCGAGATCGACGAAGGCGCCGACCCCGGCGCGCGCCGCGCGCAGCCCGATATAGCCGTGCAGATCGAACATCGAGCGGCCTTCGCGCGCGCCGGCGACGAAAAAGCGCGGCGCTTGCGCGTCGAGCGCGAATCCGGCGACGAATTCGGGGCCGACCTCATAAGACGCCTGCGCGATGCAGGGGCCGAGCGCGGCGACGATGCGCGCGGGCGCCGCGCCGAGCGCGACCATGGCGGCCACCGTCGCCTCGACCACGCCGTCGCGCGCGCCCTTCCAGCCGGCATGGGCCGCGCCGATCACCCGCGCCCGCGCGTCGGCGAACAGGATCATGCCGCAATCGGCGCCGGTGACGCCGAGCGCCAGCCCCGGCGTCGCGGTGACGATCCCGTCGCAGCGCGGCCGCGCCTGCGCCTCCCACGGCTGCGACACGGTCACGACGTCGGGCGAATGCACCTGATAGGGCACCAGCAGCCGTTCGCCGGCCAAGCCGAGACAGGCCGCCATGCGCGCCCGGTTCTCCGCCACCGCCTCGGCCGCGTCGGACGAGCCGACGCCGCCGTTGAGCGAGGCGTAGACGCCGCTGGAGACGCCGCCGGCGCGGGTGAAAAAGCCATGCCGCAGGCCGGGCGCGTCGAGCGCCGGCGCGGTCAGCGGCGCCGGCCCGGTCATTTCGCCGCCTCGTCGAAGCCCGGCGGGGCGGGTTGGTTGCGGTTGGCGACGACCATCGCCTTGAACAGGCCGCCCATCTCGCCGACGTCCTTGCCGACCAGCCGGCGCCGGGCCTGCTCGAACTCCGCCGCGCGCTCGGGCGTGCGCTCGGACAAAGCCTGCGCCCGCATGTCGATGCCGATGGCGCGCAGGAAATCGCCCTGATCGATCGGGCCATAGACGGCCGCCCCCGCCGCCCGCGCGCTGCGCGCCATCGCCGCGAAATCGACATGGGCGGTGATGTCGCATTCGCCCGGTTCGACCAGCGGATCGACCATCGCGTGGCCGCGCACCGCCTGCAACGTGTCGCCGATCGAGGTGACGGAATGGCCATAGTCGATGAACAGCGCCGCCCCGCCCTGCTTGACCAGCCGCGCCGCGAGCTCGAACATCAACCGATGCGCGGCCGGGCAGGTCTCGATGATGTCGCCCTCCTCGCCCGCCGCCTGGATGAACGGCTCCGGCTGCCGGCCGGGCGCGAAGGCGAGATTGCCGGCCTTGTCGACCCACACCACCCGCTCGCGCCAGCGGTTGTGGCTACGCTGGTATTGGCGCACCGGCAGCGCGTCGAGAAACTCATTGCCGATGAAGATCGCCGGGCCTTCCGGCGCGTCGGCGAGCGCGGGAGCCCAGGAGATCGGCGCGCCGGCGGTCAGCAGCGTGTCGTGCTGGATCTCGGCCAGCGCCGGGCTGGTCTCGATCAGCGTCACTTCGAGCGCGGCGCGGAAATCGGGGACGATGCGCGCGGCGCGCAACGCGTCGCTCATCAAAGTGCCGCGGCCGGGGCCGAACTCGATGAGCTGCACCGGATCGGGCCGGCCCATCTGGCTCCACACCTCGGCGCCCCACAGGCCGATCAGCTCGCCGAACATCTGCGAGATTTCCGGCGCGGTGGTGAAATCGCCCGAGGCGCCGAACGGATCGCGGTTCATGTAATAGCCGTGCTCGGGATGGCCGAGCGCCAATTCCATGTAGCGTTCGACGGTCATCGGGCCTTCTTCCGCGATGACGGCTTTGATGTGCGCCCCGAGTTCGCTCATGCGCGCGCGGCGCCCCCGCGCAGGCTGTTGGCGATGAAGAGGAGGCCGATGACCACCATTGGCGCGGACAAGGCCATGCCCATGGTGAGGCCGCGCCCGAGCTGTTCGAGCACCGGATCGGGATCGCGGAAGAATTCGGTCGCGATGCGCGCCAGCCCGTAGATCACGCCGAAGGCGCCCGTCACCAGCCCGCGCCGCGTCAATCCGCCGCGCCGCGCCAGCAGCCAGAGCACGGCGAAATTCAGCAGCCCTTCCAGCGCCGCCTCGTAAAGCTGGCTGGGATGGCGCGGGCGCCCGTCGGCGCCGGGAAAGACCATCGCCCAAGGCGCGTCGGTCGGCCGGCCCCACAGCTCCGGCTTGATGAAATTGGCGATGCGGCCGAGGAAGATGCCGATGGGCGCGACAAGGCAGGCGAGGTCGAGCACGGTCAACCAAGGAACCCTATGGCGGCGCGCGAACAGAACCACGCCCGCCAGCGCCCCGAGCATCCCGCCATGAAACGCCATCCCACCATGCCAGAGCATGAATATTTCAAGAGGATGAGCAAAGTAATAACGCGGATCGTAAAACAAAACGTTCCCGATCCGCCC
>JAGWRL010000369.1 GCA_028876585.1 Pseudomonadota bacterium
CGCGTCGCCGTGGTGGTCGGCCCCGGCGCCGGCGGCGAGGCGCTCGCGCTCGCCGCGCGCGCGCTGTTCCCGGCCGCCGAGATTTTCGTGCAGAGCGAGCGGCGCGGCACCGCCCACGCCGTGCTCGCCGCCCGCGCGGCGCTGGCGCGCGGCGCCGATGACGTGCTGGTGCATTACGCCGACACGCCGCTGCTGAGCGCGCAAACCCTGCGCGGCTTGCGGGCGGGCCTCGGCGGCGAGACCGCGCTGGTCGCGCTCGGCTTCGAGGCCGCCGACCCCACCGGCTACGGCCGCTTCATCGAGCGCGACGGCGCGCTACTCGCGATTCGCGAGCAGAAGGACGCGAGCGAGGGCGAGCGCGCGATCCGCCGCTGCAACGCCGGCACGGTCGCGCTCGCCGGCGCCCATGCGCTGGCATTGCTCGACGAGGTGCGCGACGACAACGCGGCGCGCGAATTCTACCTCACCGATTGCGTCGAACTCGCCGGCCGCCACGGCCTGCGCGCGCTCGCCCGGATGGCGGGCGAGCGGGAGGTGATGGGCGTCAACGACCGCGTCCAGCTCGCCGCCGCCGAAGCGGCGATGCAGGCCGCGCTGCGCGACAAGGCGATGCGCAACGGCGCGACGCTGATCGCGCCCGAGACGGTGTTCCTGTCGTTCGACACGGAGCTCGGCCGCGACGTGGTGATCGAGCCGCATTGCGTGTTCGGGCGCGGCGTGCGGGTGGCCGACGACGTCGTCATCCACGCCTTTTCCCATCTCGAAGGCGCCGAGGTGGCGAGCGGCGCCTCGATCGGGCCTTACGCCCGACTGCGCCCCGGCGCCGACATCGCGACCAAGGCGCGCGTCGGCAATTTCGTCGAGATCAAGGCGGCGCGGATCGAGGCGGGCGCCAAGGTCAACCACCTCTCCTATATCGGCGACGCCCGCGTCGGCGCCGGGGCCAATGTCGGCGCCGGCACGATCACCTGCAATTACGACGGCTTCGCCAAGCACAAGACCGACATCGGCGCCGGCGCCTTCATCGGCTCGAACTCGGCGCTGGTCGCCCCGGTGCAAATCGGCGCCGGCGCGATCGTCGGCGCGGGTTCGGTGGTGACCAAGCCGGTCGCCGCAGACGCGCTCGCCGTGGCGCGCGGCCGGCAGAGCGAAATCGCCGGCTGGGCGAAAACCTTCCGCGACGCGCACAAGAAGGCGTGAACCATGCAGCGACTCGAGCATCTCATTCCGCCGCCGCTGGTCGGGCTGATCGTGGCGCTGGCTATGTCGGGCGCGGCGCGCGCCTTCGCGCCGATCGAGGCGCCGCTCGCGCTGCGCAATGCGCTGGCGCTGGTCGTCGGCGCCGCCGGGCTCGCGATCGCGCTCGCCGGCGTGCTCACTTTCCGGCGGCTGGGCGCGAACGTCAATCCGCATCGCATCGATCGCGGCGAGGTGCTGGTGACCAGCGGCGTTTATCGCTTCACCCGCAACCCGATGTATCTCGGCCTGACGCTGTTCCTGTGCGGCTATGCGCTATGGCTGGCGCGCCCGATTGGCGCGCTCGGCCCGGTCGCCTTCGTCGCCTACATCACGCGCTTTCAAATCCTGCCCGAGGAACGGGCGATGCGGGCGAAATTCGGCGCCGCCTACGAGGCTTATGCGCGCGCGACGCGGCGCTGGGTTTGACGGCGGAGTCAAGGCTTGCGCGCTGGCTCGGAGGATAAAAAAATTTCGTCGCCGGGAATTGCGGGGATAAGTCGCGCCGGGCTCGCCAGCGTTGAGGTTTTGTGAAACAAGCGGGCTCGCCGAGGCGGGCCAACCCGCCGGCAATTCCGTATCGTTCAAGCGTATTGTTCCGGCGTTGATCCTCAACGAGTCCGCAATCGAATCCAATGGCCACGATCGAACCCTTTCCCAATCGCCAACCCGTCCGCGCGGAGACGCCAGCGCGCACGCCGCCGGCCAATATCGAGGCGGAGCAGGCGCTGCTCGGCGCGATCCTGATCAACAACGACGCGTTCGACCGCGTCTCGGACTTCCTGAAGGCCGAGCATTTCGTCGAGGAGATCCACCGCCGCATCTTCGAGATCGCCGGCTCGCTGATCCGCGCCGGCAAGATCGCCTCGCCGATCACGCTGAAGACGTTTCTGGGCGAGCACGACCTTGGGCACGGGCTGACCGTGCAGCAATATCTCGCCCGCCTCGCGCTCGAGGCGACCACCATCATCAACGCCCACGATTATGGCCGCTCGATCCACGATCTCTCGGTGCGGCGCGAGTTGATCCGCATCGGCGAGGACATCGTCAACGTCGCCTTCGACGCCCCGGTCGATTCGACGCCGCGCGAGCAGATCGAGGAGGCCGAGAAGCGGCTGTATCAGATCGCCGACGGCGGCAAATACGGCGGCGGCTTCCAGAGCTTTTCCGACGCGCTGAAGACGGCGGTCGACATGGCCGCGCGCGCCTATGAGCGCGACGGCCATCTCAGCGGCGTCGCCACCGGCATGCACGATCTCGACCTCAAGATGGGCGGCTTGCAGGCGTCCGATCTCATCATCGTCGCCGGGCGGCCCGGCATGGGCAAGACCGCGCTCGCCACCAACATCGCCTTCAACATCGCAAAAGCCTGGCGCGGCGAGCCGGCGCCGGACGGTTCGATGAAGACCATCGACGGCGGCGTCGTCGGCTTCTTCTCGCTGGAAATGTCGGCCGAGCAGCTCGCCACCCGCATCATCGCCGAGCAGTCCGGCGTCGCCTCTTATAAGATCCGCCGCGGCGACATCACGGAAGAGGATTTTCATCGCATCTCGCAAGCGATGATGGATATGCAGCGCATCCCGTTCTACATCGACCAGACCGGCGGCATCTCAATCGCCCAGTTGACGGCGCGGGCGCGGCGGTTGAAGCGCCAGCGCGGCCTCGATCTGCTGGTGGTCGATTATCTGCAACTGTTGGCGGGAACGAAGTCGAAGAGCGACAATCGCGTGCAGGAGATCACCGAGATCACGACCGGCCTCAAGGCGCTGGCCAAGGAATTGAACGTGCCAATCCTCGGCCTCTCGCAGCTGTCGCGCGCAGTCGAGCAGCGTGACGACAAGCGGCCGCAACTGTCGGACTTGCGCGAATCCGGCTCGATCGAGCAGGACGCCGACGTGGTGATGTTCGTCTACCGCGAGGAATATTATCTCAAGAACAAAGAGCCGCGCCCCGGCACCGAGGAACACACGACCTGGATGACCGAGATGGAGCGCGCGCACGGCCGCGCCGAGGTCATCCTCGGCAAGCAGCGCCACGGACCCACCGGCACGGTCGAGCTTGCGTTCGAGGCCGAGTTGACGCGGTTCGGCAATCTCGCCCGCACCGAAGCGCTGCCGGAAATGCACTGAGGCGCGCTATTCGATCCGCACCCAAGCGGAATCGGTGGCGCCGCGCGCGTCAATCACCGTGACGCGCGCGAACCCCGCGCCATCCGGCTTCCAGGCGCAGCCGCGGCGGAAATCGCCCTGCGCGACGGCCGCGCCATTGACGAACCAGGCCAGCGGCAGCTGACCGCCGAGCGCCTTCAACCGCAACGCCTGCTTGGCCCCTTCGAGATCAACCCTGGCGCCGTCGGGCGGGAACGCGATCTTCAGCGCCGCGCGCTCCGTCGCCGCGATGGTCTTGGGCGCGTCCTTGCGCAGATGGCGCAGCGGCGGCGGCAATTCCGCCGAAGTCGCGACCTTGAGCACGCCGCGCGGCGCGCGCGGCCGCTCGATCGCGCGACCGAGCCGGGCGAAGGCGTCGAACAAGATCGGCGCCGCGGTCTCTCGACCAATCAACCCCGGCGTCGGGCCATTGTCGGGCCGGCCGACCCAGACGGCGATGGTTGTTTGCTTGTCGAAGCCGATCGCCAGCGCGTCGCGAAAACCGTAGGAAGTGCCGGTCTTGAATGCGATCCGGCCGGCGAGCGCATTGGCCGGCGGCGGCGCGCCGCGCAAAATATCCTCGACATAATAGGCGGCGACGGGATCGGTGACGCGCCGCGCCTCAATCAACGGCGCGTCCGCGTCGCGCCGCTCGCGCAACGCCGGCGCTTCGCCGCCGCGCGCGAGGCCGGCATAGAGCCGGGCGATGTCGACCAGCGAAACGCCGAGCCCGCCGAGGCCGATGGCGAGCCCGATCGGCGTGTCCTTCGGCAGCGTGATTTGCGCGCCGGCGCCGTGCAGCCGCGCGAGAAACTGGGTCGGCCCGATGTCGGCCAGCAATTCGATCGCCGGCAGGTTGAGCGATTGCTGCAAGGCGCGGCGGGCGGTGACGGGGCCCTGAAAGCCGAGGTCGAAATTGACCGGGGCATAGGCGCCATAGCGCGCCGGTCGATCAAACAGGATCGTCTCGGGATGGGCGAGCCCCTGCTCGAACGCCAGCGCATAGATGAAGGGCTTTAGCGCCGAGCCCGGCGAGCGCGGCTCGCGCGACATATCCACCGCGCCGTCGCGCGCGGCGTCGGCGTAATTGGCGGAGCCGACGCGGGCGCGGATTTCGCCGCTCGCATTGTCGAGCGCGACAATGGCGACCGAGAGTTTGGGCCCCAACCGCTCCGCATGTTCGCGCGCCAGCGTCTCCAGCTTGCGCTGCAAGCGCGCGTCGATCGTCAAGCTTATTTGTTTGGCGGCGCGGTCGGCGGCGACCGCCTCCTCGGCCGCGTGTGGCGCGAGGCGCGGAAATTCGCGCCGCGCGCGCGGGATCGGCTCGCTGTTGGCCGCCTCCGCCTCGCGCTGCGAGATCACGCCGCGAGCGACGGCGCGCGCCAGCACTTTGGCGCGCGCGGCGAGCGCGGCTTGCGGATGTTTGTCGGGACGCCGCGCCTCCGGCGCCTGCGGCAGCGCCACCAGCAGCGCCGCCTCGGCGACGCTCAGCCGGCGCGGCTCGACGCCGAAATAAGCGAGCGAGGCGGCGCGCACGCCTTCGAGATTGCCGCCGAACGGCGCCAAGGTGAGATAGCGGTCGAGCACGCCGTCCTTGCTGATCCGCCGCTCGATGGTCCAGGCGCGCGCCATCTGCCGCAGTTTGGTTGAGAATGAGCGCGGCCGCGGCTCGATCAATCGGGCGACCTGCATCGTCAACGTCGAGCCGCCGGAGACGATGCGGCCATGCGTCGCGATCTGCGCCGCCGCACGCGCCAGCGCCGCGAAATCGACGCCGTGGTGACGGCGAAAGCGCGCGTCCTCATAAGCGATCAACATCGCGAGATAGCGCGGATCAACCTGCGTGTGCGTGACCGGCAACCGCCAGCGGCCGTTCGCCATCGTGAACGGGCGCAGCAATCGCCCATCGCGATCGAGCACCAGCGTCGAGCCGGCGCGCGCGCTCATCAGATCGAGCGGCCCGAGCGAGGCGAGATAACACTCGATCGCGAACGGCGCGGCGAGCGCGAGCGCGAGGCCAACGGCAAGCGCGCCGAGGGCGAGGCGTCTCACTTCGCCTTGACCTCGACCTCGCCGAACGCGGTGCGGCCGAACCGCTCCGGCCGGTACATGTCCTCCGCCGTCGCGGCGGGCAAGACGTAGTGGCCGGGCGTAGTGGCGCGCGCGACATAGGCGAGCGAGAAGAACGCGGATTGACCGGCGTCGCGGTCGACCGCCGCGACGAACCGGTCGTCGCGATATTCGACATGCACCGGCTCGATGTCGCGCTTCAACCAGGCGAACGCTTCGGTCGAGCCGGAATCAAACAAAGCCGGATTGTCGATCTCCAGCCCGGCGGGCAGCCGGTCGACGATCAGCAGCTTGGCGTATTTCGCCTCTGTCTCGGTGATCTTCAGCACGACGACGACGCGGCTGTTCTGCGTCAGGCTCTTCAGTTCGATAGGCTTGCCGTCGAGCGAATAGAACTGTCGCTCGATCTGATAACCCTGCGCGGCGGCGGGCTGCGGTTCGAGCGGCGCGCCGGCGCTGGTCGTCACCAGCTTGAGCGGCGCGTCGCCGTTGTTGGCCAGCGAGGCCAGCTCGGCGCCGACGGCGTAGGCCTGCCAGCGGCGGTACAACGCGCCTTTCACCGGCTGGCCGTCGAGCGTCAAGGCGTCCTTGGGTTGCTGCTCGGCGAGCGCCTCGGCGGCGAGCGCCAACCAATTGTTCTCCTGCGTCGAAGTCCAATCCGTCGCCGCGCGCGCCGCGTCAACCACAGCGCTGGCGCGGGCGAGCGCGTCGGCGCCGAGCCGGGCCTCGGCGACGAGCGCCAGCACGGCCGCCGCGTCGCGCAATTTGGAGCCGTAATCCGGCCGCGAGACATGCGCGTCCTTCGTCGCCTCCAGCAACGAAAGCGCCGCCTCGAACACGCGCGCCGCGCGCGAGCGATCGCCCAGCATGGCGAGCGCGCCGGCGACCTGCGCGCGCGACAGCGGCGTCTTGAACAGGTCGAGCTTGGTGTCGGCGAGATAACGCAGATCGCCAATCACCGGCCGGCCGTTGCGCGCCAGCACGTAGAGCGCATAGGCGAGCGGCTCGCCGCTCGCGCCGCCCGCGTCGTTGGCGTTGACCGCGATGTTGCGCAAATGATCGAGCGCATTGTCGAAACCGATCTGCGGCACGGCGAAACTGCGCTCGCGCGCCCGCGTCAGGAAGTCGGTGACGAAGGCGTCCAACCAAAGATCGTCGTCGCCGGAATCGGCGGCCCACAGGCCGAACGCGCCGTTGGCGCCCTGCCGCGTCATCTGTTTGTCGATGGCGGCCTTGACGCGTCCGTCGAGATCGGGGTCGATGGCGAGATGCTCGGCGCTGGCGAGCCGGTTGGCGTAGAGCAGCGGCATCGCGCGGCTGACGATCTGCTCCGAGCAACCATAGGGGTAGCGGTCGAGCGCCTGCAACACCGCCGGCGCGTCGATGGCGCCGAACGGCGAGACGGAGAGCGACAGCGCGGCGGTGCCCGGCACGAACGGTTGCAGAGCGCTATCGTCGATCTTGATTGAAGCGCCCGCGGCGAGATCGGAGACCTTGCGCGCATAGATGTCCGGCGTGCCGGATTCGACGCCGATCGCAAAGGTCTGCGGCGCCGAAAAGCCGGGGCCGGTCACGTCGAGATCGAGCGCGGCCTTGCCCACGCCATTGGCCTCAAGCGCGATCGTCACCTTGGTCTTCTCATGCGCCGCGAGTTTGATTGTTCGCGTCAGCGCGTCGGCTTGCGCGGCCAGCGGGCCGTGAATGTCGAGCGACAGTTTGTAGTCGCCAGCCTCGCCCTCGACATTGTCGATGTCGAATTGCAGCCGCGAGCGGTCGCCGATGTTGAGGAAGCGCGGCAGGCTGGCGGTGACGACGACGGGATCGCGCACGATCATGTCGGCGGAGGCCGCGCCGACGCGCTTTTCGGTCCAGGCGATCGCAGTGACGCGCACCGCGCCGTTGAACGAGGGCAGGTCGAAGGGAACTTCGGCCGTCCCGTCGGCGCCGACCTTGACGACGCCGGAGAACAGCGCCAGCGGCGCCTGCGTCGGCAGATTGCCTTCGAGATTGCCGCCGCCGTCGCCGCCCACATGCAGCGCGCCGGCGACGCCTTCCATGCCGTTGATGAGATAGCCGTAGAGATCGCGCACATCGAGCGCGAGCTTGCGCTGGCCGAAGAAATAACCGCTGGGGTCGGGCGTCTTGAAATGCGTGAGGTTGAGGATGCCGATGTCAACCGCGGCGACGGTCACGCGCGCCTCCTCGCCGGGCTTGAGGCCGGCGAGCCGCACGGGGATCTTCACGCTCTGGCGCGGCCGGGTCTTGTCGGGCGCTGATATGGAAACGTCGAGCTTATGAGCGGCCTCGTCGATGCGGAACCACGCCACGCCCATCGCGCGCGCCGGCATGCGCTTCTGGCTGACGTCGAGCGGGCGTTGCGTGATCGCCACCGCATAGGCGCCGGCGCCCCA
This sequence comes from Pseudomonadota bacterium, assembly GCA_028876585.1. Next base: position 7,865 of record JAGWRL010000369.1, read on the forward strand.
ATCGGCGCCGACGGCGAACGGCACGACGTTGTCGCCCTGTTTGAGGTCGATGTCGATCAACCGCTCCAGCCTGTCGCCAACCAACGCGATGACCGCCTTGCCGGCGAAGCGCGAGTTGATGCTGAGCCTGGCGCTCTCGCCGCTGGCGTAATTGGCTTTGTCGAGCGTGACCGTGGCGTTGTCAGGGGTGTCGGCGCTGGCCGTGCCCGACCAACCAACGTCGAAGGTGAAACTGGTCATCTCGCCTTCCGCCGTCTTGACGTCGAGCCGGTGCTTGCCCCAGCCGACGCGGGCGGCAAACTTGGTTGGCGCGTCGGCGGCGATGTCGAGGGCGCCGTCGGCGAGCTTGCGCGAGGAGCTCACGGGCTCGAAATTCCAGCGGCCGTCGACGTTGAACCATTGATAGTCGTTGTCGAGTTTGTAGAGCGCCCACGAGACGTTGCGGCGCGCCAGTGTCGCCCCGTCAGGCGCGACGGCGATCGCGTCGAAAGTGGCGGCCTCGCCGGCGGAGAGGTCGTCGCCGAAATCCTTCTTCACGCCGATCAGCGCCGCTTTCGCGCGCACTGGCAGCGTCAGCGTGCGCTCGACGGTGCGGCCGCCGGATTCGGCGACGTCGACGATGATCTTCGCCTCCAGCGGCTTGATCGCGTCGCCCTCGGGCAGTTCGATGGAGAGATCGGCGTGGCCCTTGGCGTCGGTCTGCGCCTTGTCGGGGAACTGCACTTCGACGGGATCGAATTGTTGGTCAACCAGACCGGCGACGAAGCCGGGATGGCCGGGCAATTCGGCGCCGTCGACCGCCTTCAGCCGGATCGCGCCGGTGACGTCGAGCCCGGCCGCCGGCGCGCCGTAGAGAAAGCGCGCGTCGAGCGCGACCGGGATCGGCTCGCCCGGCGCGGCGAAGGCGACGGCGGGCTTTAGTTGATAGTCGAGCCGCTCGGGCACATAATCTTCGAGCAGGAATTGCGTGTGGCCGATCGCCGGCGCCTTGGGATCGGCGAAGGCGTCGATCGACCATGTGCCCGCCATCGATTCGCTCGCCAGCGCCAGCGCGAAGCCGCGCCCGCCCAGGCCCTGATCGTCGACGCTGGCGCGCTTGTATTCGACGCCGTCCGGCCGTTTGACCACTAGCGTCACCGCCACGCCCGGCCTCGCCGCGCCCCCGGCGTCGCGCAGCAATGCGGCGACGTAGACCGTCTCGCCGGAACGGTAGACGCCGCGCTCGGTGTAGAGAAACGCGTCGAGCGCCGCCGGCGCGTCGCGCCCCGCTACGCCGCGATCGGTCAGGTCGAAAGGGCTTTGGGTGAGACTGAGGAAACCGTAATCGTCGCCGAGCGCGGCGATCAACACGCCGGGCGCGAGGCCGCCGGTTCCGCGCGCCAGGCCGGGGTCGAAATCGACGCGGCCGTCCGGGCCGGTGGTCTTGGTCGCCAGCACTTCGTTGTTGCGCGCGACGAGGCGCAATTCGACGCCGGCCAGCGGCGCCGCGGTGCTGAGCGAACGCGCCAGGGCGTGGATTCCATCAGCGCCGGTCAGCGTCGTCAGGCCGAGGTCGGAGATCACCATCCATTGCGTCGCCAGTTGATCGACGCTCTCCGCCTCGGCGCCGGCAGGCTTCGCCGGCGTCCATGGCCTGGCGGTGATGAGATAGAGGCCGGGCTGCAATGTGCCGACCGCGGAAGCGAGCGGAAAATCGGTGACGACGTCTTTGTTGAGTTCGGCGGCGACGTCCATCGCGCCGCTCCACACTTTCGCGCCGTCCTGCGATTCGATGTCGCTGGCGCGGGCGCTGGAGATCGGCTTGAGGAAATCGTCATGCGCGATCTGCGCCATCAGATTGCGGTCGCCGACGCGGTAGACCTCGACCGCGACCTTCGACGCGTTGACCGTGGTCAGCGGCGCGCCGAGTTGGCCCAGGCGCGGCAGCACGTAGGAACGGCCGGCGAAATGCGCCTGCGGCGAACGGTCTTTGACATAGATCTCGTAGTCGGCGTTGGTGAGCAGGCTCTCGCCGACCGTCGAGGGCAGGCCCTGGCGGATCACGATGGCGTAGCGCTCGCCGTGTTTGAGGCCCTCGACGCAAAGCTGCTGGTCTTCGTTGGAGATCGCCGCGTTGGTCGCGCCGGCCACGGCGACATAGGGGGTGAAATCGGTCTTGCGCGCCAGCGGGTCGGAGAAGTTGAAACAGACGCGCGGATTGGCGGATTCGTTGTCGACCTTGTAATCGAGGATGCGGAAGCCGTGTTTCAGGCGCAGGTCTTCGTAGATCGCGCGCGCGTCGGCGTCGTCCTTGCGCTCCAGGCTGGCGTGATAGGCGTCGAGCGCGATGCGCCAGGATTCGTTGCGCGCTTCGAGATTGCCGAGCGCGGCCAGCGCTTCGGCCTGCGCGGGCGCGCTTTTGGCGTTCTGATAGGCGGCGTAGGCGGCCAGCGTGGCGCGGCTGACGATGTCGTAGCGCCCGTCCGCCTTGGCGTCGTCGGCGGCCTGTCCGAGCCGCGCCAAGGCGAGCCAGGGGCCGGCCTCCTTCGGCGCCGCCGCGATCGCCGCGCCCAGTAGCGCCGCCGCGTCCTTATAGTTGGAGGCGGTCGTGGAGGCGGCGGCGTCCTTCACCAGTTGTTCGGCGTTGCGGCCTTTGAGGCGCGCGCCGATCTTGGCTGTTTCCTTGCGCAAAGTCTCGGTCAGGCGCACCACGTCGCTGGCGAGGTCTTCGCGGGCGAACGGCTTCACTTCCGCCGCGATGGCGCCAAGGCCGCCGAGCAGAAACATGAGACCGAGCGCAAGGCGAAGCATTTTCGTCATGTTTCCTCTCCGGAGGTCGCGCGCGGCGTGGGCTTGCTCTATCCTTGGCGCGTCGTGCGACGGCGCCTTGATCCAAGTTAACACGTAGCGCGGCGGGCCGGGGAGGGTCGGGTGAAGAAAACGTCATTGCGGCGCGTTTTTGCGCTGGCGCTGCTGGCCGCCGCGCCCGCGCAGGCGCTCGACGCCCCGCCGC
>JAGWRL010000370.1 GCA_028876585.1 Pseudomonadota bacterium
GCGCCCGATTTCGTCTTCAACTTGGGCATTTGGCACTCCCGGGCTTGCACAGCCCTGTGGCTGGGGACGGCGCGATGAAGCGCCGCTCGCGTCGGTTGACGCGAAAAAGAACCGCCACGGCAGCCCAGCCGGGCGGTTCTTTGGTGGATCGGGCTCATACAGGATAAAGACGGGGGCTGGCAAGGCCGCCGCAGCTATAATCGCACCTCCGCCACCCGCCCGCCGGTCAATTCCACCAACTCCCCCGGCGTCAGCTTGAACACCGCGTTCGGCGTCCCCGCCGCCGCCCAGATCGTCGCGAACCCCATCAAATCCTGATCGATCAGCGTCAGCGGCGGCTCGGCATGGCCGACCGGGGGCACGCCGCCGATGGCGTAGCCCGTCTTGGCGCGCACGAAATCGGCGTCGGCGCGGGCGATCGGCTCGCCGATCAGCGCGGCCACCTTGTTCTCGTCGACCCGGTTGACGCCCGACGCCGCGACCAGCACCGCGCGCCCGGTCGAGGCGCCGCGGAACAGCAGCGATTTGGCGATCTGCGCGACCGTGCAGCCGATCGCCGCCGCCGCCGCCGCCGCCGTGCGGGTGGGGGCGTCGAACTCCAGCACCGTGAACCGCTCGCCGAGAACGGCCTGCACGCGCAAAGCCGAGGGGGCGCTGGCGGGCTTCACGCGCCGGCCCAGGGGCGGAAATGCTTCGACAGTTTCAGGCCCTGGCCCTGATAATTCGAGCCGCCGATGGCGCCGTAGAGCGCGTCCGCCGCCCCCGCCAGCGGCTCGAACACCAGCCGGCCGATCGGCTGGCCGTCCTCCAGCAGGAACGGCACGTCGCGGCCGCGCACTTCCAGCACCGCCCGCGCGCCCGGCGCGCCCGAGGGCGTCCAGCCGAAGCCGGGATCGAAGAAGCCGGCGTAATGGACGCGGAACTCGCCGAGCGCCGGGTCGATCGCCGCCATTTCGGCGGCGAGGTCGGCGGGAATATGCATTCGCTCGCGGCTCGCCAGAATGTAGAACTCGTCGGGATCGAGGATCAGCCGGCCGTCGCCGCGCGCGCGGATCGGCTCCCAGAAATCTTCGGCCGCGTAGGCGCCGGGGCGGTCGACGTCGATCACGCTGCCGTTCTTGATGGCGCGGAAGCCGACGATCGCCCCCGCCGCGCCGGCCAGCCCGACATGCACCACGAGGCCGTCGCGCAATTCGAGGCCGCCGTCGACCAGCGCGGCCTCGGCGTGGCGGGCGCGCAACTCCGCGTCGGCCAGCGTGGCGCGGCCGGGGCCACGCAAGCGCAACTGGTTCAGCCGCGACCCCTCGCGCACCCGCACCGAAAAGCTGCGCGGCGAGATTTCCACCCATAGCGGGCCGTTATAGGCGGCCGGCGCCTCGTCGAAGGCCGCGCCGCGATCGACGATCAGCCGGGTGAAAATATCGAGCCGGCCGGTCGAGCTTTTCGGGTTCGCCGCGCCCGCCAAGGTCTCCGGCAGGGCGAGCCGCTCGCTCAAAGGGGCGATATAGACGATGCCCTTTTCCAGCACCGCGCCTTCGCCTTCGAGCGAAATGCGCTCCGGCGACAGGCTGTCGAGCCGCTCGCGCACGCTCGCGCCGCGTCCGGGCAGGAAGCTGGCGCGCAGGCGATAGGCTTCCTTGCCGAGCCGGAGGTCGAGGCTCGCCGGCTGAATCTGCGACGGCTCGATCACGCGTTCGGCGGCGATCGCGCCGCTGGCGATCAGCGCGGCGAGGCTGGCGCGGGGAAGGAGGCCGGGAGAGGAAGACGACATGCGCCGTCCTATATCCGCTTTTGCGCCGGGGCAAAGCGCGTCGGCCGTTGACGCGTCGCGGCGACGGTCGTATGAGGCCGGCGAACCCGTGGTCATTTGAGCCGGTCGGCTTGCCGCCACGTTAAACAAAGGGCTAAAAGATCGGGATTTCCTGGCAAATCCTGTTCTCGTGGCCCGTCTGGAGCTTGGCCATGGTGTCTCCCCGCAAGACTCGCGATCCCCTCACGCTGCGCCCCGCCACCCGCCTCGTCCACGGCGGCACGCTGCGGTCGCAGTTCGAGGAGACCTCGGAGGCGATGTTCCTGACGCAGGGCTATCTCTACGACACGATGGAGATTGCGGAGGCGCGCTTCAAGGGCGAGACGCCGGGCTTCATCTATTCGCGCTTCTCCAACCCGACGGTGGCGATGTTCGAGCAGCGCATGGCGCTGCTGGAGGGCGCGCAGGCGGCGCGCGCCACCGCCAGCGGCATGGCGGCCGTCACCGCCGCGCTGATGGGGCAGGTCAAGGCGGGCGATCACGTCGTCGCGGCCAAGGCGTTGTTCGGCTCGTGCCTCTATGTCGTGGAGGAACTGCTGCCGCGCTTCGGCGTCGCCTCGACGCTGGTCGAGGGCGGCGATCTCGACGCCTGGCGCGCCGCGATGCGTCCCAACACCAAGACCGCGTTCCTGGAAAGCCCGACCAACCCGACGCTGGAGGTGCTCGACATCGCCGCCATCGCCGAGATCGTCCACGCGGGCGGGGCGACGCTGGTGGTGGACAACGCATTCGCCTCGCCGATGGTGCAGAAGCCGCTCGCGCTCGGCGCCGATTGCGCCGTCTATTCCGCGACCAAGCACATCGACGGACAGGGGCGCACGCTCGGCGGCGTCATCTTGGCGAGCGAGAAGTTCATAACCGACCACATCCACAATTTCCTGCGCCAGACCGGGCCGAGCCTGTCGCCCTTCAACGCCTGGGTGATGCTGAAATCGCTGGAGACGCTACCGGTGCGCGTCGCGGCGCAGCAGCGCTCGGCCGAGCGGATCGCGCAGTACCTGGGCGAGCATCCCAAGGTGAAGCGGGTGTTTTACCCCGGCCGGCCCGATCATCCGCAATATGAGATCGCGCGCAAGCAAATGTTGGGCGGCGGCACGATGCTGGCGTTCGAGGTTCTCGGCGGCAAGGCGGGCGCCTTCGCTTTCGCCAACGCACTGTCGATCATCGGCATCTCCAACAATCTCGGCGACGCGAAATCGCTCATCACCCACCCCGAGACGACGACGCACCAGCGCCTGAAGCCGGAACAACGGGCGGCGCTGGGCATCGGGCCGGGGCTGCTCAGGCTATCGGTCGGGTTGGAGGATGTGGAGGA
>JAGWRL010000371.1 GCA_028876585.1 Pseudomonadota bacterium
GCACTTCCTGCTTGAAGAGCTTCGCCATGAACTGCGGATGCGTGCGCGACAAAAAGATCTGCGGGCCGCGCTGCTCGCGCCGCACGTCGTAGACATAGGCGCGGGCGCGGTCGCCGGGACGGAACATTTCGCGCGGGATCAGTTCGTCGCGCCGCACCACCGCCTCGCCGCCGGCGCCGGTGAGATCGACCACCACATTGCCGTATTCGACCCGCTTGACCAGGCCGTTGATGATGTCGCCGATCCGGTCCTTGAACAGATCGTATTGCTTGTCGCGCTCGGCCTCGCGGATTTTCTGCACCAGCACCTGTTTGGAGGCCTGCGCCGGGATGCGGCCGTAATCGAACGGGGGCAGCGATTCGGCGATCCAGTCGCCGATGCGGGCCGAGGGGTTCTTCTTCTGCGCGTCGGCGAGCAGGATCTGCGTCGCGTCGGTCTCGATCTCGTCGACCACCAGCAGCAGGCGCGAAAATTTGATCACGCCGGTCTTGGGGTCGATCTCGGCGCGGACTTCCGTCTCCTGGCCGTAGCGCGAGCGCGCGGCCTTCTGCATCGCGTCCTCCATCGAGGCGAGCACGATCGAGCGGTCGATCGATTTCTCGCGCGCCACCGCGTCGACGATCTGCAAAAGCTCTAACCTGTTGGCGCTGACGGCCATATTCGTCTCCTTCGCATCGGAAAGGGGCTAAGCGAACTCACGGCGAGGCCGGTTTCGGCGTCCGTCTCCGGTTTTCCTCTTTTTGCTTCTTCGCCAGCGCCGCTTGCGCCCGCTCGGCGGCCTTGGCCGCCTTGGCCTCGGCCTTTTCCTGTTTGATCCCGGCCTTCTCGCGCCTGAGCGCGTCGCGGATCAGCGCGTCGGTCATCACCAGCCGCGCCTCGGCCATGTCGGCGACGGCCAGCCGCGCCACCGTCTCTTCTCCGGTCGCGTCGGCCGCCAATCGCAGATCGACCGCGACCTGGCCCTCGACCAGCTCCACCGCCTCGATCAGCCCGCGAAAGCGCTTGCGGCCTTCGAGCGGCCGCTCCAGCTCGACGCGCGCCTCGTGGCCGAGCGCGCGGCGGAAATCCGATTCGCGCACCAGCGGCCGGTCGATGCCGGGCGACGACATTTCCAGCCGATAGGGCGCGCTGATCGGGTCTTCGAGATCGAGATGGGGCGAAATCGCCATGCTGGCGGCCTCGCAATCCTCGACCCCCATCGTCCCATCCGGCCGCTCGGCCATCACCTGCAACACTGGCTCGGCGGCGGTCGACAGCTTCACCCGCACCAGCCGATAGCCGATGCTGCGCAAGGCCGGCCCGACGATCTCGGCGATCCGCCGCGCCGGCCCGTGTTCGACGATCAGGCGCGCCTCGTCGAGACCCTCGGGGGCCTGTTCGAACGGGGCGATGTGCTGTGTTTCCATGACGCGGCCAATAAAAAAGAGCGGGTCCCGGCCGGGGCCCACTCTCAAAAACTCCCCGATTTTCACCGAGGCTATGAGACTTGACTGACGAGGCATATAGGGGAAGCGCGGCGGGAAAGCAAGCGGAAGGTGCGCGCTTGCGGGGCTTACGCGTTGACCCCATCGCAGCACAACATTATAATAAATATACATATAAAAAGGTTCCCGCCATGAGGACCCTCAAACTCACGGCCATCGGCACCTCGACCGGCGTCATCATTCCCAAGGAGATGCTGGCGCGGATGAACGTGGCCAAGGGCGACCAATTGTACGCCGTGGAGGCTCCCGACGGCGGCTATCGGCTCACGCCCTACGATCCCGCCTTCGCCAAAAAGATGGAGAAGGCCGAGGACATCATGCGCCGCTACCGCAACACGCTGCATGTTCTGGCGCAATGACCGGCGCGGAGCCGGTCTGGATTGAGTTGCGCGATGTATTGACCTTGCATGACCGGCTGTTGGCGTTTCACGGCGGCGCGCAAGGCGTTCGCGACGAAGGTTTGCTGCAATCCGCTCTGGCCCGCGCCAAACAACGGGCCGCCCATGACGACAGCGCCGATCTGATAGATATGGCGACTGCTTACACCGCAGGAATCATCAAGAACCATCCCTTTGCCGATGGAAACAAACGGACCGGCTTCGTGACGGGAATCCTGTTTCTCGAATTGAACGGTTTTCGCTTCACGGCGACGGAAAGCGCGGCGGCGGAGGCGGTTGTCGCGCTCGCCGCTGGCGCCTTGGACGAGGCCGGTTACTCGCAGTTTCTGCGAGGGAACGTGATCCATGTATGATGGCCAATCCGACAATCCCCCTCGCCGCCAACATAGGACCGCCATGCCCTTCGCCGGTTTCGGCCCGCAGGCCCTGCCCTTTCTCAAGGCGCTCGCCTTCCACCAGACCAAGGAATGGTTCGAGGCCAACAAGGCGACGTTCGAAGCCGACCTGAAAGGCCCGATGGGCGATCTGGTCGAGGACCTCTCGGCCGCCTTCGCCAAGGCGAAAATTCCGCTCAAGGGCGAGCGCAAGACGGCGGTGTTCCGCATCCATCGCGACGTGCGTTTCGCCAAGGACAAGAGCCCGTACAAGACCAATCACGGCGCCGTGCTGACGCGGACGGGTTCGAAGAACGAACCCGGCCTGTTCTACGTCCATGTCGCGCCCGAGGGTTGTTTCACCGCCGCCGGCTTTTACGCGCCCGAGCCGGAGACGCTGGCGCGGCTGCGCGGCGCGATGGCGCGCAAGCCGAAGGCGTGGAAGGCGATGCTCGGCAAGCTCGCGCAAAGCGGCCTCGCCCCCGACGGCGAATTCGCGATGACGCGCAATCCGCGCGGCTTCGAGGGCGTGGAGGACGCCGAGATCACGCAGGCGCTGCGGCTGAAATCGATCATTGTCCGGCGGCCGCTGGCGGCGGAGCGGCTCGGCGAGCGCGGCTTGATTGACGACCTCGCGGGATTTGGCCGCGAGGCGCTGCCGCTGTTGCAATGGGGCTGGGACGCGATCAGCGATTCCCGCTCGGCGTAATCGGGTGGCGCGGCCGCGCCGGCGCGCGCACAGCAGGGGCACACCATGTCGGAGGACGCCATGCTCGATATTCCCACCCCCCCGGCCGGCGATTACGACACCGTGCGCCGCGCGCTCGAATTCGTCACCAAACGCTGGCGCGACCAGCCCTCGGTCGAGGACATCGCCGCCCATGTCGGGCTTTCCACCTCGCATCTGCAATTCGTGTTCAAGCGCTGGGCCGGGCTGACGCCGAAAGCTTTCCTGCAAGCGATCACCATCGAGCGCGCGCGCGAATTGCTGCGCGATTCCGCGACCGTGCTCGACGCCTCGTTCGAGGTCGGCCTGTCGGGGCCGGGGCGGCTGCACGACCTTTTCGTCACCCACGAGCGGCTGACGCCGGGCGACTACCGGCGCGACGATCTGACGCTGCATTACGGCTTCCACAATTCGCCGTTCGGCGAGGCGATCGTGGTCGCCGCGCCGCGCGGGCTGGCGGGCCTCGGCTTCGTCGACGGGGCCGACCGCGCGGCGGCGCTGGCTGATATGCAGCGGCGCTGGCCGCGCGCGCGCTTTGAGGCCGACGCGGCCGCGACCGC
>JAGWRL010000372.1 GCA_028876585.1 Pseudomonadota bacterium
ACTGGAACGGTTCGGGCATGCACTGCAATTTCTCGACCGAATATATGCGCACGGTCGGCGGCAAGGCCTATTTCGAGGCCATGATGGCGGCGTTCGAAAAGAACATCATGGACCATATCGCGGTCTATGGCCCCGACAACGACAAGCGCCTGACCGGCAAGCACGAAACCGCGCCGTGGAACAAGTTCAGCTATGGCGTGGCCGACCGCGGCGCCTCGATCCGCGTGCCGCATTCCTTCGTCAACAACGGCTACAAGGGCTATCTCGAAGACCGCCGCCCGAACTCCATGGGCGACCCCTACCAGATCGCCTCGCAGGTGCTGAAGACCATCGCGGAAGTGCCGACGGCGAAGTCCGCCGCCGCGTAAGGCGCTAGCGGCGCGGCGTGCGAGTGGGCACGCTGCGCCTATTTTTTGTGCAGACGCTCACGAATTGGCCAAAGCCGCGCGAATCTTCGCCGCGATCGGCTCCAACTGGTCGGCCGGGACCATCGGCCCGCCGGGCGGCTTCAGCGCCACTCCGGCAAAACGCGGGATGATGTGGACATGCAGGTGGAACACCACCTGTCCGCCCGCCTGCTCGTTGAACTGAAGCAATGTCACCCCATCGGCCGCCAGCGCGGCCTTGGCGGCGCGCGCCAGTTTCTGCACCGCCGGCATGAAGGCGGAAAGCGCCGAGGGCGCGATGTCGAGCAGGTTGCGCGCCGCCGTCTTGGGGATCACCAGCAGGTGGCCGTCGCCGCGCGGCATGATGTCCATGAAGGCGAGCGCCGTGTCGTCCTCGTACAGGCGCACGCACGGCGCTTCGCCGCGCAGGATCTTGGCGAAAATGTTCTGATCGTCATAGGCGGACATGCGGGCTCCTCACGCGAAGAGCCCGATCCATCCGTCAACGCCGCGCCCGAAGCAAGCCCCTCCTACTCCGCCGCGTGCACCCCCTCGGTGGGATGTTCGAGCGCCGGATTGTGCCCGAGCACGAACACGATGGCCGCGCCGATCACCGCGCAGACCGCGAGAAAGGTCAGGCTGGCGAATTCGCCGCGCGTGTCCTTGAGATAGCCGAACATCTGCGGCCCGAGGTAACCGCCGAGGTTGCCGATCGAATTGACCGCCGCGATGCCCGCCGCCGCGCCGCCGGCGCTGAGGAACGAGGTCGGCAGCGTCCAGAACACCGGCAGCACCGCGAAGAAGCCGAAGCCGGCGACGCACAGCAGCAGCATTTTCAACGTCGGGTCGGGCGCGTTGGCGGCGGCCATCAGGCCGACGGCGATGATCAGCAGCGGGATGATCGCATGCCACTTGCGCTCCCTGGTGGCGTCGGAATGGCGGCTCCACAGGATCATGCCGATGGCGCCGACCGCATAGGGCAGGGCGGTGACGAAGCCCGCCTGCACGTTGGTGAGGCCGAACGCCTTGACGATCTGCGGCAGGAAGAAGCTCAGCCCGTATTGCGGGATGTTGCAGCCCATATAAACGAAGCCGAGCGCGATCACGCGCGGGTCGATCATCGAATGCAGCCACGAGGCGGCGCCGTGACGCTCGCGCGTCGCCTGCTCGGCGGCGAGACGGTCGCGCAGCCATTGCCGCTCTTCCGGCGCGAGCCAGGTCGCGTTCGGCGGCCGGTCGGTCAGATAGAAGAACACCACCACCGACATCACCAGCGCCGGGAACGCCTCGATGATGAACATCCACTGCCAGCCCTTCAGCCCCATCCAGCCCTCGAGATTGAGCAACGCGCCCGAGATCGGCGCGCCGATCACGGTCGAGATCGGAATCGCGAACATGAACAGGCCGACGATGCGGGCGCGGTAGGCGGAGGGAAACCACAAAGTGAGAAAAAAGATGATGCCGGGGAAGAAGCCGGCCTCGGCGACGCCGAGCAGCAGGCGCACGACATAGAGGCTCGTCTGCCCCTGCACGAACGCTTCCGCGCCGGCGATCAGCCCCCAGGTGAACATGATGCGGGCGATCCAGATGCGCGCGCCGATGCGGTCGAGCGCCAGATTGCTCGGCACCTCGAAGAAGAAATAAGCGATGAAGAAAATGCCCGCCGCGCCGCCGAACACCGAGGCCGAGAAGCCGAGGTCCTTGCTCATCGGGCCGCCGGCGAAGCCGAGATTGACGCGGTCGAGATAGGCGATGAAATAACACAGCATCAGAAACGGCACGAGCCGCCACGACACCTTCGCCATGGTGCGTTGCTCAAGATCGCTCACTGTCGCCTCCCGCTGCGCCGCCGTCCCGTCCGACGTGCTTTATCGCAGCCTTACGCAACCGTGCAGACTGCGCAAGTGCGGAAATGGCCTTCCAAGACCTGGCGCGTATGGCTCGTTTCCGTTGCGGAGGATTAGCCCGCCATGCGGGACGCCAGGACACAACGGGTTTTGCCGCTCGACGGATGGCGCGGCGCGGCGATCGCGCCGGCGCTGGCCGGACATTTTTTTACATTGGGCGGGATCAACCTGGCGCGGGTCGGCGTCGATCCGTTCTTGGCGCTGAGCGGCCGGTTGATGGCGGAATTGCTATTCGCCAGCGCGACGCCGCTGCCGACGTTCTTCTTACCTCGCTTGTCGCGCGTCTATCCCGCGCGCGTCGCCTAAATCGCGTTCTGCGTCGCGCTGTTTGATTCCTCGCCGCTGCGGATCGGCGCGCGCCCGGCGTGGGCTGCGCTGAGCTTCACGCTCAACTACGCCAGCTTCTGGGGCCTGCGCAGCGCGCTGGTGGATCAGGTCTGGTCGCTCTGCGTCGAGGAGCACGCTTATCTGCTGCTCGCCGCGCTCGCCTTCGCCTGCCGGCGCGCCCCTGGCCGTCCGGGAGTCGCGATGCTCGCCCTCGCGGCGGCCGCGCTCGGCAACGGCGTCTGGCGCGCCGACGTCCTCGGCGAGGATCACCACCGCGTGGTCTGGCGCAGCGATGTGGCGGCGGCGCCGATCCTGATCGCCGCCTTTATCTATCTCCAGCGCGCCCTGGTTGGTCGCGCTCGGCGTCGTCTGCAAGGCCGCCGTCGGGCTGGAGAGGCGCCCGCGTGGCGGCGGGCGGCGTTGTCGCGGCGCTCGCTGCGCCGGCTCGGCGCCTGGCGCGACGACAAGGCTCGTCAGCCCGTCGCCGCGCCGATACAATGGGCGCAGGGAGGCGCCTGATGCCTCCACCGGAGCGCAACCATGTCACAGGTCCGACAACCCGCGATCTTTCTGCCGCACGGCGGCGGCCCCTGTTTCTGGATCGACGGCCCGCCGCCGTTCGGGCGCGAGAGCTGGGAGCGGCTGCGGCTTTATCTCGCCGGCGTCGTCGCCAGCCTGCCGGCGCCGCCCAAAGCCTTCCTGGTCGTCACCGCGCATTGGGAGGAGGAGGCAGCGACCGTCAGCGTCAATCCGGCGCCGGGCATGATCTTCGACTATTACGGCTTTCCCGCCCACACTTATCAACTGAGCTACCCCGCCCCCGGCGCGCCCGAGATCGGCCGCCGCGTCGCCGCGCTGCTGCGCGAGGCCGGCCAGCCCGTGGCGCAGGATTCCGAGCGCGGCTACGATCACGGCGTGTTCGTGCCGATGCTGATCGTCGACCCGCAAGCGCAAATCCCGGTGGTGATGATGTCGCTGCGCCGCGACCTCGATCCCGCGCAGCACATCGCCATCGGCCGCGCTTTGGCGCCTTTGCGCGATGAGGGCGTCGTCATCGTCGGCAGCGGCATGAGCTATCACGACCTGCGCCATTTCCGCGACGGCGACGGCCGCGACGCCGCGACCTTCGATCAATGGCTAAGCGAGGCCGTCACCGCGGCGCCGGCGCAGCGCGACGAGGCGTTGCGCCATTGGGCCGACGCCCCCGCCGGCCGCGCCTGCCATCCACGCGAGGAACATCTGCTGCCGCTGATGGTGGCGGCGGGCGCGGCCGGCGCCGACGTCGGCCAGCGCGATTATCACGACGTCATCGGCGGCAAGACCATCTCCGCCTTCCGCTTCGGCTAGAGTTCGGCGGGAAAGCCGGGGGCGCGCAGGTCGGTCTTCAGCGCGTCCTCCAGCAGCTTGACCACCGCCGTCGACCATTCCGCCCCGCCATAGCTGGCGCGGGCGCGCAGGAACGTCTGCTCGGTGATGGCGGCCAGATCGAGCGGCACGCCGAATTCGCGTCCGAACCCGAGCGCGAAGCCGAGGTCCTTGCAGGCCAGATCCATGGTGAAATTGATGTTGTAGCTGCCGTTGAGGATCAGCTGCGATTCGGTCTCATGCACGAAGCTGTTGCCGGACGAGGCGCGGATCACCTCGAACGCCTGCGCCAGATCGAGCCCGCTGCGCTTGGCCAGCATCAGCGCCTCGCCCGCCGCGACCAGATGAATGAACGCCAGCATGTTGGTGATCACCTTGATCACCGAGGCCGAGCCGAGTGGCCCGACATGAAACAGTCGCCGGCCCATCGCCGCCAGCGCCGGCCGGCAGCGCTCGAACAAGTCCGCCTCGCCGCCGACGATGACGGTGATTTCGCCGCTCGCCGCCAGATGCACGCCGCCGGTGACCGGACATTCCAGCGTCGCCACGCCGCGCTGCGCCGCCCGCTCGGCGAGCGCGCGAATCGAATCGCGGTCGTTGGTGCTCATCTCGATCCAGACGAGGCCGGGGCGGGCGCCTTCGAGGACGCCGCCGCGGCCTTCGAGCACGCGGGCGGAGGCGGCGGGCGAGGGCAGGCAGGTGATCACGGCCTCGCAAAGGGATGCGACCTCGGCCGGCGTCGCCGCGAACCGGGCGCCGGCCGCGATCAGCGGCTCGGCCGCCTTTGGGTCGAGATCGCAGACGACGAGGTCGAAGCCGGCGCGCGCCAGCGAGGCCGCGAGCTTGCCGCCGAGATTTCCCAGTCCCACGAATCCATAGGCCATGTCGTCCTCCCTCGCGCTTGATGGCGCCCTGGCGGCCTGGCGGCAAGCGGGCGCGTTGACTTAGCGCCCCAAGACGGTTTATGAGCCGCTCCGCTGCTCCCATCGTCTAGCGGTCCAGGACGTCGCCCTCTCACGGCGAAAACAGGGGTTCGAGTCCCCTTGGGAGCGCCAATTTTCACGACAATTTAGTGCAAGCGCCGGGGGCCAAGCGCGGAGTCGTGGATCGCTTCGCTCGGCGCCGCCGCTTCGTTCCCCTCAATGCCAATGCCCGGCCGATCGGGAATTTCGATCGCGCCGTTGTTCAGCGGCAACGGCTCGTTCGGAATGGGGCAGCCCCAGTCGCGCCATTCGCGCAATCGCCTTCGATGCGGCTCAGCGCGCCATATCCCGATCGGCCGGCGCAACGCCCTATGCGAATTGTGCAACGCAGCAAAGCGGCGGCGCCGGGAGAGGGGCGCGGTCCACGCCTACAGCACTGAATTTATTGTCTTAAAAAAATGACGCCGCCTTCGAAGCGACGCCGCGGTATTTTGCAACGCAGCTAACATTTGATCCTTCACATGCACGCATGTACGGTTCGCGCCAATCCGTTGGAGATAGGCCCATGACCATTATCAAGACGCTGGCGCTGATCGCGGCGGCGGCGGCGCTACCCGCCGCCGCCGTCGCGGATCCCAGGCCGCTGGTTTCGACCTACAAGCCGATGGCGGGGTTCAACCATGTCGTCGGCGGCGAAAGGTTCGTCGGCTATTTTCTCGCCGGCCCGGACCGTTGCGACGTGACCTTGTTTCAGGCCCGCGCCGACGATGAGGCGCTCCCCGTCGCGCCGCGCCGCCTGGTGCTGCAAATCGCGGCGGGCGGGCGCAGCGAACTCGACGCCGGGCTCGGCGCCGCGCTGGCGATCGCCTGCACCGCCGACGCCGACGCGATCAAGATCGCGCCGCAAACGGGGCGGGAGGCCGCGCGCACGGCGGCGCGCTGAACCGCCTCAATCGTCGCGCCCCTCGCGCGCGACATAGGTGTAGAACCGGGTTTTCCCGTCCGCCTGCGGCTCGCGGTAGAGGCCCTGGATTTCCGACTCGAAACCGGGGAACAGGTTGGAGGCGCGCTCGAACGCCTTGAGATAATCGATCATCGGCTGGGCGCGCGCGTCCAGCCGCTCGCCGGGCACGATGGTGGCGATGCCGGGGGGGTAGACGACGAACAGGGTGGTGGCGATCCGCCCCTCGATCTCGTCGATGGGGAGATAATCGACATTGTTGCGCACGAGCTGCTTGGCGGCGTCGCGCGGCGACATCACGATCTCGGGCAGGTGCGCGGGCGTGAATTGCGCCCGTTGCAGCGCCGAGACGCCGGCCTGCGCGTAGAACGCGTGCATGTCGGCGCACAGGTCGCGCAAGCGCCGGCCGTGATAGCGCTGCGGCCGTTTGGCGACGAATTCGGGCATCACGTCGTCGAGCAGCGCGTTGTCGTCGTGGTGCCGCTTGAAGGCGACCAGCGCCGAAACCAGCGTGCCGGCCTTGCTCGACTCGACGCCGGGCGTCAGCAGGAACAAGAGCGAGTTGAGGTCGTTCTTCTCCGGCACCACGCCGTCCTCGCGCAGGAACTGCGCGACGACCGGCGCGGGAATGCCGTGGTCCGCGTATTCCCCCGTCTTGCGGTCAAAACCCGGCGTCAGCAGCGTCAGCTTGGCCGGGTCGGTGATCGCGAACCCCGCCTCGACCTGGGTGAAGCCGTGCCAGTCGGCGCCCGGCTGCAACATCCAGTAGCGCGGATCGCGCGAGAGCTGGTCGGTCGAGATCGATTCCCAGGCGACGTTATGCACCCGCCCCGGCGCCGCGACATCGGGAATTTCCACCCGGTCCGGCACGAACGGATCGAAGAACCAGCGCCGCGCCGGATCGCGCTCCTTCTCGTCGAATTCGCGTTTGATCGCGCGCAACTTCTTGCGCAGTTCGATGCCGAGCCGGATCGTGTCGTCCCACAGCACTTCGCCTGATTTGCCCTTCATCATCTGCGCGCCGACGTCGAGCGAGGCGAACAGGGGATAGAACGGCGAAGTCGAGGCGTGTTGCATGAAGCCTTCGTTGAAGCGGCGATGCTCGACGCGGCGGCGCTGGCCCTTGATGTGGCGGTCGCGGATGTGGATCTGGCTCGCCTGGCTGAAGCTGGCGAGCTGCTTGTGGGTGGATTGCGTCGCCACGATGCCCGGCGAGTTCGGCCCCAGAGCGCGCAGGCCCATGGCGAAACGGCGCTCATAAATGGGGTGGAACTTCATGAAGCCGGCCCAGGCCTCGTCGAACAG
>JAGWRL010000040.1 GCA_028876585.1 Pseudomonadota bacterium
CCGGCGGCGTCGCGGTGATCCGCGTCGGCGGCGCGACCGAGGTCGAGGTCAAGGAGAAGAAGGACCGCGTTGACGACGCGCTCAACGCCACCCGCGCCGCGGTTGAAGAGGGCGTGGTTCCCGGCGGCGGCGTCGCGCTGTTGCGCGCCAAGGCGGCGGTCGCCAAGCTCAAGAGCGAAAACGCCGACGAACAGGCCGGCATCAACATCGTCCTGAAGGCGCTTGAGGCTCCGTTGCGCCAGATCGTCGGCAACGCCGGCGGCGAAGGCTCGATCGTGGTCGGCAAGATCAGCGAAAACAAGTCGCAGACGTTCGGTTTCAACGCGCAGACCGATCAGTATGTCGACATGTTCGAGGCGGGCATCGTCGATCCGGCCAAGGTCGTGCGCACCGCGTTGCAGGACGCGGCCTCCGTCGCGGGCTTGCTGGTGACGACCGAGGCGATGATCGCCGAATTGCCGAAGGAGAAGCCCGCGATGCCGATGGGCGGCGGCGGCGGCGGCGGCATGGGCGGCATGGACTTCTAAGCCGACAGGCTTCAAATCAAGGGCGGCCTTCGGGCCGCCCTTTTTCGTCGCGCCCGCTATTTCGCCCGCATGACGACGAAATCCTGCGCCGCGCCGTTGGCGGCGGGATAAATCCGCACGATCTCGAAATCCTCCGCCCAATTCTCGACGATGTAGCGGCGGGTGTGAAAGGTCGAACGGTAATAGGATTTCTGCGCCAGCCGGGCGCCGAGATTGTCGTCGAACATCGAATCGCTGATCCCGCGCTCGATCGCCTCGCGCAGCAATTCCGGCGCCCCCTCCGCCGTGCGCAGAAGCTGGTATTCGCTATGCGCGCTGACGATCACCGGCGCGCCCGGACGCGCGACGCGGCGCAGCTCCTTCAACCAGGCGAATTGCGCCGCTTCGGTCAGATGCGTCAGCACCGAGACGCCGTAGATCGCGCCGAACGCGCCGTCGGCGAACGGCAGCGGCGGCAGGAACGGCGTCCGCACGAAGTTGACGTCGGCGAAATGCGCGCGCCCGAACGCGGCATTGACGCCGTCGACGTCGGCCGCCGTCAGCGCGAGCCCCGGCGCCACCACACGCGCCAGAGGCAGCGCCACCCGCCCCGGTCCCGCGCCCCAATCCAGACACGTCCCGCATTGCGCCAGCCCGCGGCCGAAATGGCGCCGGACCATCGCATCGATCCGACAGGCGGTCGAAAGCCCGGTCGCGGCGAAACGCGCGACGCTTTCGCCGGGACCGGAGACGCGCTCCAGATTGTCGGCCGCCAAGGCGGCGAAATAATCCGGCAGCCGGCCGGGGATCTGATTGACGCGCAGCCACTCCTCCCCCACGCCGTCGAGGCGGATGTCGACGGGGGCGGCGGCGTCGCGCGGCCGCACCAACATCCGAATGCGCGCCGCCGCAAGGCCCAGGGCGGCGAAATAGGGATGTTCGACCGGCTTCGCCGCGATCTGCTCCAGCGTGGCGTTGTCGCTGCGCGGCGCCCCAAAACTGTCGGGCGGGCCGATCGTCTCGATCATCAGATCGATCCCGCCGTCGTGATAACTCACCGTCCCGACATTGACGGCGACGACATCGCGCCCGCTCGCCAACGGCGAATTTTCGCCGCCGACCAGCCGAGGCAATTTGATCAGCCCGTTCGCCAACACCAATCCCGTCTCGCGATCCTCCAACCGAACCTCGGCGTCGGCATAGGGGTTGAGGCCGCCGGGAAAGGCGAAGCGAAAGCCGGCGTGGCCATCGCAGATGTTTTGCTCGCGCAAATCCGGGCGCCACAGATCCGCCCGCACGGCGCAGCGCTCGACGCCATCAACCACCGCGCGGAGATAACGCGGCTCGCTCCCTTGTTTGGCGGCCAACCAGCCCGAGACGAAACCGTGATTGACCGCGTCGACCGACCCGATGATCTCCACCGCCCGCTTGGGCTGCGCCGGCGTCGCGGTCAACCCGCGTTGTCGATAATAACCCGCCAGCGCATCCCACGCCTTGCCCTCGCTCCAACCATAGGCGGCGGGGTCGATCACATGCGAATTGACGCGCGCGAGCGGCTCGGAAAAATCCGTCTGCACGGCGTGCTTGACCGCGCCGGCCAAGCCCAGCCGCGCCCCCAGTTCGCGCCCGAGCCGCTCGGCGAAAGCGCCCTGCGTCTCCATATAACCGCAGGGGCCAAAACTGCGCCCCGCCCCGCCCGCCGCCGCCTCGGCGACGAATTTCGCGTAAGCCATCGACAACAGATCGACGTGGATGTTGTCGCGCAGATAGTTGGGCGTGCGCACCTCCACCGCCTCGCCGTGCGCCCAGCGCCCGACCGCGTGCGCGACGAAACGCGCCTCCTCGAACGGCCCGAACGGATTGGCGATGACGAATTTCGACGCGGGCAACCCCAGCGTCTCGCCCCAATACTCGATCGTCCGCCAGGTGAGCCCCTTCGACAGCCCGTAAGGCGAGAACGCGCGACGCGGCTCCGGCCCCGCCCCCTCATCCGGCTCGAACACGCTGCCGGTGGCGACCACCGCCTTGCAGCCGCGTTCCCGCAACGTCTCGAACACCTCGGCGATGTTGCGCGTGTTGGCGGCGAGCGCGCCGGCGACATCGAATGTCGGCTCGCGATAGCCGCGCGCTTCCGCCGCGTGATGACACAGCACGTCGAAACGCCGCGCGCGGATCAGATCGAGAAAGGCCGGCTCGCCGAACGCGCAATCGGGCGCGATCTCCGCCCATTGCGACAACCAGCGCACCCGCTCGGCGCGCACGCCCTCATAGCTCTCCACCGCGCCGCGCAACGGCGCCACCACCTCGGCCCCGGCCGCCGCGAGCCGGCCGACGAACCAAAAGCCGGTGAACGAACTCGCGCCGGTGAACAGCACCCTCACAAATAGACCCTCAGTTGCTCGACGCCATGGCCAAGGGCGTCGAAGTCGGGCCAGGCCGCATCCTTGGCCGAGATTTCGCGCGGCGCGATCGGCCAACCAATGTCAAACCGCGGATCGTTCCAACGCACGCCGCGCTCCTGCGTCGGCGCATAATGCGCGCTGACGAGATAAAGCGCCTCCGTATCCGGCTCCAGCGTCAGGATCGCATGCGCGAAGCCGCGCGGCACATACATCATCAACCGGTTGTCGGCGCTCAGCGTCTCCCCGAACCAGCGGCCGTAGCTCGGCGAGCCGGGCCGGAGATCGAGGATCGCGTCCCATAGCGCGCCACGGAGGCAGCGCACCAACTTCACCTCCGCCGCCTCGCCGATCTGATAATGCAGCCCACGCAGCGTGCCGGGCGCGCCAGACAGCGAATTGTTGACGTTGACGAAGCGCGTCTCCAACCCTTGCGCGCCGAACTCGCGCTCGCAAAACATGCGCGCGAAGAAGCCGCGCTCGTCGCCGCGCTTCTCCAGTTCAATCAGCCGCGCGCCGGCGAGCGGGGTTTGATGAAATATCATTAGAGGTCCCAGGCCTGTCGCGTCCACCGCAAGTCGGCGTCGAGCCGGCCCGCGTTGCGATGCGCCTCCAGCATCTTCAACCGCATGTAAGGCGAGGCGCGGAACTCCGCGTCGGCGAAGCCCATACCCAGCAGCCCCTCGCGCAGCAGCGCGATCGAGCCTTGCAGCGTCATCTCAGGTTGATGCGCCGGCGCCAGTTGGCGGAACAGCGCGAAATCGACCTTGTAGGAGCGCGTATCCGGCAGCGCCGCATGATTGATGCTGACCTCCACGCCCGGCGACGCCTCGGCCACGGCGCGCGCCAGATCGCGCACCTGATAGTTCCAGACATCGGCGCCGACATTGATGTTGAGACAATCGCCGCCCTGCTCGCGCGGCCGGGTCAGCGCCCATTCGATCGCGCGCGCCATGTCGCGCACGTCAATCAACGGCCGCCACGGCGCGCCGTCCGACAGCACCGTGATTTTTCGCGCCGCGATGGCGCTGGCGACGAAATCGTTTAGCACCAGATCGAGCCGCAGCCGCGCCGACATGCCGCAGGCGGTGGCGAAACGCAGGCAGGTCGTCGTCATGCCGGCGCGATCCATCGCCACCAGCGCCCGCTCGGTCTCGATCTTCGAGCGCGCATAGGCCGTCTGCGGGTTGAGCGGGTCGCCCTCCCTGCGCGCCGCGCCCGGCGCGAAGCCGTAGACGCTGCATGAGGAGGCGAACACGAAACGCCGCACGCCCGCCGCCGCGCAGAGTCCCGCTAGCCGCACCGAAGCGGCGCGATTGACCGCGTCGGTCGCGGTCTCGTAGGAGGCGCCCATCGGATCGTTGGAGATCGCAGCGAGCTGCACCACCGCATCGACGCCGGCGAGCAACGAGGCGTCGAGATCGCGCACGTCGCCGTGCAGTTGCGCGTCATAGACCCGATCCGGCGACAGCGCGGCGTCGGTCGTGCAATGCGCGAAATAGCCGGTGTCGAAGCCGATCAACCGCGCCTCAGGAAAGACGCGGCGCAGGTGGCGCCCGAGCACCGGGCCGACATAACCCTGATTGCCGGTGACGAGAATTGTTGACGGCGCGCGTCGATCAGTCAAACGCCGGCTCCTTCCAGATTTTCCACGGCGCCTTGCCCGACGCCCATAATTCCTCAAGCTGCCGGCGGTCGCGCAAGGTGTCCATCGGCTGCCAGAAGCCGTCGTGATAATGCACGCCGAGCTGGCCGTCGGCCGCCAGCCGCTCCAGCGGCTCGCGCTCCCACACGCTCGCGTCGCCCTCGATATAATCGCCGACCTTGGGCGAACAGACAAAGAAGCCGCCGTTGATCCAGCCGCCGTCGCCCCTGGGCTTTTCCTGAAAGCCGGTGACGCGGTCGCCCTCGGCCAGAATCGCGCCGTAGCGGCCGGGCGGGCGCACGGCGGTGACGGTCGCGAGCCGGCCGCCGCGCCTGTGCGCGTCAATCAGAGCGGGAATGTCGACGTCGGCGACGCCATCGCCGTAGGTGAGGCAGAAGGCCTCGTCGGCGGCGACATGCGGCAGGATGCGCTTGATACGGCCGCCGATCTGCGTCGTCTCGCCGGTTTCAATCAAGGTCACGGTCCACGGTTCGGCCGCCGCGCGATGCAGGATCATCTCGTTGCTGGCGAGCTTGAACGTCACGTCGCACGAGCGCAGGAAATAGTTGTGGAAATAGTCCTTGATGACATAACCCATATAGCCCAGACACACGATGAAATCGGTGACGCCGTGGGCGGCGTAGATTTTCATGATGTGCCAGAGGATCGGCTTGCCGCCGATCTCCACCATCGGCTTTGGCCGCAACGATGTTTCCTCGGCGAGCCGCGTGCCGAGCCCGCCTGCGAGCAGAACCGCTTTCATGAGAAGGTAAGCTCCACCGCGCCGGTCTCCAGATAACGCGGCTGCACGCCCGTCGCGTCGAAGCGCGCGGTGCGCGCCGGCGCAACCCCGCGCAGCCGTGCGATCAAATCGCGCAGCGACTCCATCTTCTGGTTGAGATCGTAGTCGCCGACATAGGCCTCGCCGAGATTGCGGAACGCCGGCGAGCGCAAGGCTTGCGTCGAACAGGCGCCGATTACGCGCGCGGCGTCGGCGACATTGGGGCGGCCGTGGCAGACGATGCCGCAGCGGCCGAGCCGATCGGCGATCGCGGTTGTTTGTGAGAAGCACAGCAGCGGCCGGTTGAGCGCCAGCGCCTCGCCGAGCACCAGCGGATTGGGGTCCTCGCGCGACGACAGAAAGAACAGGTCCAGCATCCGCATATAGGGAAACGGATTGTCGACCGGGCCGGTGACATAGAAGTTCGGCAGGTTGCGCGCGAGAAAATCGTCGTAGGCGATATTGTCGGCGGTGTCCTCCGGCCGCCAGCCGCCGATCCAGAGAAAATCGCGGTCAGGCAAGGCGGCGGCGACGCCGAAGAAAATATCGACGCCCTTGCGCGCCGACGCCTGCCCGCTCATAGCGACGATCATCCGCTCGCCCGGCTGCAACGCCTCGCCGCGCGCGTTGAGCGGGCTCGGCGCCGGGGCCAGCGCCGCCTCGCGCACCGCCGCCAGATCGACCGCGACGCCGAGGGTCTCGACGATCGGCGGCGCGGTCCCGAACACCTCGATCAGGTCGGCGGCGATGTCCTCGGCGGCCAGCACCGCCGCGTCAGCGAGCCGCATCAGATCGAGTTTGGTTGCGTCATGGGCGAGCAGATTGACCATCTCGGCGATCTTCTCATGCACATGCACGATGGTCCTGCGCTTCTGCTGCGCGGCGGCGAAGGCGAACACCGAAGTCGCCAGCGAATTGGCGTAGATGAGATCGGCGGGGTCGCCCTCCAGCATTTCCCCGGCCAGCCGCAGCCGCTCGTCGAACGGCACTCGGAAATGGAACGGGTCGCCGCGACAGACAACCACATTCTGCGCGCCCAGCAACTGCCGCAGCCACGGCGTCAGCGGGCCGTCCTTCATCACCAGCACGCGCGCGTCCTCGTCGCGCGCCAATTCGCGCGCGATCAGGCCGCCGAGCCGCGGGGCGCCGGTGCGCGTGGCCTCATGCAGAATGATGGTGATCGCCATGGCCGCTACCGATAGTGGATTTCATAGCCCATCTGGCGCACGAGCGCGGGAACCGCGCGTTCGACGCCGTGGGCGATCTGGCCGTCGATATGGAAGTCGAGATCCTTGTCGCCGCCATATTCGAAATCGAGCTTGCGCAGCACCTCAAACAGCCGCGCCACCACATCAGCGCGGATCAGGAACATGAAGCCGCTGATATAATCGAGTTCGCGGTTCTTGCCGCGCACGCCGAGCAGGTCGAGCAACCGTTCGTATTGCTCGACGTTCTTGCCCATCTCCTGCGAGCGCCATTCGCTGGAGCCGATCATGCCGAGGCGCGGATCGTCGCGGAACATGCGCACGCATTCGCGCGCCGTCTCCGCGCTGCCGGCGAAGGCGCTGAGCAGCGCGCGCCGCCAATATTCGCCGGTCTCGGCCCCGATATGCGGGCTCTTCTTGGAATGCAGGAAGGCGAACACGTCGTAGCGGGCGATGTCGACATGCTCCAACAGCCGCGTGAAGCCGCCGATGTCGCGGCCGGCGTCGTTGGACAGCATGATGAAGGCGCCGGGGCAGATCGCGCGCAACTGCGCCTGTAACTCCGGCGTCCAGACGAGATCAACCACGTTGATGAAGATGTCGAACGACGCGTCGCGGAAATTCTGCGCGAAGGCGACCAACTCTGGCAACAGGTCGGGATAGAAGGCGTGGATCAGGATGCAGACGTCGACCCGCTCCTTGTGCGCGGCGACCCGCAACGGCGCCTCGGCGCTGGGCAGGTTGATGTCGAGATCGTCGAGCCGGAACAACCATTTTCCAACCAGCCGCTTTTCCTGCCGGCCGTAGCGGCCATAGTGAAACAGCGCGCTGACGAAACGATGCTTCATGCCGGCGAGGTCGGGATAGAAGCTGGTGTAATCGGCGAGCACGAAGCCGAGCGGAATGTCGCGCAGGCGCATGTTGGCGAGCCGCATCGCGCGGGTGTAGGAGGCGATGCGGTTGGCCAGCGCGCCGCTGCGGCGATATTGCGCTTCCAGCGCTTCGTCGCTGAGATCGCCCAGATCGGGATTGGCGTCGCGATAGATGGCGGCGTGGAAATCCTCGACGCCGCCCTCGGCGATCAGATCGCGCGCCAAAGCGAAAAGGCGCGGGTCGATCGGCGCGTCCATGCGCGGCGCGCTGCGCCATTCGCCGGGATGGGCGAGCGCGTGTTCGAGCGCGCCGGCGCCGCCCTCGACGCCGCGCTGCGAATTGTAGAACGCCGGCGAAAAGGCCGCGTGACAGGCAAGCCCGAGCGCCTCGCCGTGGGCGAGATAATGCGTCAGCGCCGGGCCGTCGAACTCCAGCTTGTTGCGCTCGCGATAATAGGCGGGATCAAACAGGATGTTGGGCAGCAGCGTCTCGTCGCGATGGCCGCGCGCGAGATAATGCGCGATGGCCGGTTCGCTCAGGCGCTCGCCGCGCTCGATCTCGATCTGATAGCGGTAGAGCGCGGGGTCGAAGGCGGCGATCAGCGGATAATCCTGAAAGCGCGGCGTGACCAGAAAGGCCTCCAACGGCGCCTCGATCTCCTCGCCGAGGTCGAAGGCGGCCAGGAATCGCTGCGTGTCGAAAACGGGCGAGGGATCGAGCCGCAGCCGGCCGCCCGTCTCCAGATAATGCGCCAGCGGATTGATCGTCGGATCGCCGTTCAGATGCTGCTCGCGATAGAAGCCGACGTCGAACAGGGGATGCGGATCGGCGCCGGCCCGCGCGCCCTCGCGCATGAAATCGAGCAACGGATCGCCGGCCCGCGCGCCACGGCGGCGGCGATAGAAATCGGGGGCGAACAGCGCCGTCGGGGCGACGCCGTCGCGCCAGCCCGCCAGCACGTAATGCAGCAGCGGATTGGCCAGCGCCTCCTCCGGCCGTTCGAGCTGGCCGAGATAATGGAACGGATCAAACAACGGCGCGATCTCGGCCGCGTGGCGCTTGAGGCTGGCCGAGACCGCGCTCGCGCGCTCAATGTCGGCCAGCAGCTTGTCGGCGAAGCGGCGCGCGGGGCGCGCGTCGGCCGACGCCTCGGGGGCGAGATGGGCGAGCAGC
>JAGWRL010000373.1 GCA_028876585.1 Pseudomonadota bacterium
TGAAATCGCCCATCTTGACGCCGTTGCGCAGATGCGCGGCGTGCGGGGCCATCGACATCGATTCCATGCCGCCGGCGACGATCACGTCGGCGTCGCCGTTGGCGATCTGCTGCATGCCGAGCGCCACCGCGCGCAGGCCCGAGCCGCAAAGCTGGTTGAGGCCGAAGGCGGTCTTTTCCTGCGGCACGCCGGCCTTCATCGCCGCCTGACGGGCCGGGTTCTGCCCCTGCGCGCCGGAGAGAATCTGGCCGAGAATCACTTCGTCGACGTCGGCGGCCGAGACATTGGCCGAGGCGAGCGCGGCGGTGATCGCGGTCGCGGCGAGTTCATGCGCGGGCGTGTTGGCGAATTTGCCGGTGAACGATCCAACGGCGGTGCGCTTGGCGCTGGCGATCACAATATCCTTGGCCGACATCTGGCGTCTCCAGTTCACAACAGGGGTCCGCGCTTGGCTTCGCGCGGCTCGCGCCCTCGTTCGGGTTTCTCTACACGATAGGTAGAATGTGGCTACTAGCCGTTTGACCTGCAACGAAGGGCGTTCGACTTTCCTCTTAAACCGCCGCGCTGCTTCGCGCCAGCAGCAGTCGCGGGAGAGACGAAAAAGCCCGCCATCGGCGGGCTTTCCGTTTGCGCTCAGAGGTCTAACAAGACCGCGTGATCACTGCATCTGCTTGTAGGTGATCTTGCCGTCCGCGCCCTTTTCCCAGACGTACCACACGTAGTCGACGTTGGTGCGGTCGCCCTTCTTGTCGTAGGAAATGTCGCCGATCACGGTGTGGAACGGCTTGCCCTCGTGCATGTAGGCCGCCATTTTCTTGGTGTCGAGCGACTTGGTCGCTTCCGCCGCGGCCTTCAGGATCTGCATGCCGGCGTAGGAATAGAGCGTATAGCCCTGCGGATCGTAGCCCTTGGCCTTGAACTCGGCCACGACCGCCTTGGCGGACGGGTTGTTGCGCGGGTCGGGGCCGAACGACATCAGCGTGCCTTCGACGCCGGGGCCGCCGATCTGCGCGAACTCGTCGTCGGTGATGCCGTCGCCCGAGATCATCACCGTCTTCATGCCCTGGTCGCGCATCTGCCGCACGATCAGGCCGCCTTCGGTGTGCAGGCCGCCCCACATCACGTAATCCGCGCCCGACGCCTTGAGCTTGGCGACGATCGCCGAATAATCCTTCTCGCCGACGTTGACGCCTTCGTACATCACTTCCTTCTTGCCGCCGGCGTTCATGAAGCCCTTCGCCGCGTCGGCGAGGCCCTGACCGTAGGGGGTCTTGTCGTGCAGGATGGCGATCTTCTTGTCCTTGAGCTTGCCGAGCGCCAGATCGGCCCACAGCTTGCCCTGCTGGTCGTCGCGGCCGCAGGTGCGGAACGCGTCCCACAGCTTGCGGTCGGTGACCTTCGGGTTGGTCGCCGACGGGGTGATGAACAGCACGCCGTTGTCGGCGTAGACTTCCGACGCCGGGATCGTCACGCCGGAGTTGAAGTGGCCGATGACGAGCTTGACGCCGTCGCCGACGAACTTGTTGGCGACCGAGACGCCCTGCTTAGGATCCGACACGTCGTCGCCCTGCTCGACAATGATCTTCTGGCCGAGGATGCCGCCGGACTTGTTGAAGTCCTCCGCCGCCTGGCCGACGCCTTCCGTCAACTGCTGGCCGAACGAAGCGTTCGGGCCGGTGATCGGGCCGGCGACGCCAATCTTCGTGTCCGCCGACGCCGCGCCCGCGTAAGCGAGACCAGCCGCGAGCAGCACGCCCGACAAACCAAGTTTTTTCATGCGTTTTGACTCCCTAGAGGTAAATCTGCGCCAAGCGCCGGCCGGGGTCGGCGCCCCAGCTTCGAACTTGAGTTAAAGCGGGTTTTTTCATCGAAGTCACGCGCCCTGGACCTGAAACGCCGGAATTTTTCAAGCCGCAAGGCTAATTCCGCGCCCGCTCGCGCCAGAACATGCCTTCGTTATGGAACATCCAGCGGTACTGGGTGCCCATCTGCAACGCCCGCTTGGCGCGATAGCCCAGCACGGCGAAGATCAGCAGCACGACGAACGTCGCGCCATAATAATACGGCGACAGCAGAACTTCCTCGAACAGCGAATAGTGCAGGAAATGCACGCCGCCCGCCAGCGCCGCCATCGCGGGCAACACCAGCGGCAGCGGGCTCCACGACGACGCGAACGAGCGCCCCGTCGCCAACGCCGCCAGGATTCCGAGGAAATCGATGAACAGCCGCAGCCCGATCGCGACGCTGTCGGTTTCCGGCAACAGCCAAGCCATCAATGCCCCCCTTCGAGATAGGCGGCGCGCACTTCCGGCCGCGCCAGCAACTCCTGCCCGGTGCCGCTCATCGTGATCGCGCCATTGACCATGACATAGCCGCGATGGGCGAGCTTGAGCGCGTGAAACGCGTTCTGCTCGACCAGGAACACGGAGAGCCCCTGCGTGCGGTTGAGATCCTGGATCGCGCCGAAAATCTGTTTGACGATCAGCGGCGCCAGCCCCAGCGACGGCTCGTCGAGCAGCAGCAGCTTGGGCCTGGACATCAGCGCGCGCGCGATCGCCAGCATCTGCTGCTCGCCGCCCGACAGCGTGCCGCCGCGCTGCTGCGCCCGCTCCTTCAGGCGCGGGAACATCTTGTAGGCGGCCGCCAGATCCTCGTCGAAATGCGCGAAATTGTCGATCGAGGCGCCCATTTGCAGGTTTTCATACACCGTCATGCGCGGGAAGATGCGCCGCCCCTCCGGCGATTGCGCGATCGACTTGCGGGCGATCAGATGCGGCGTCAGCCCGGTGATGTCCTCGCCCTCGAAGGTGACCGTGCCCCGCCGGGCGCGCGGGCTGCCGAAGATCGTCATCATGGTGGTCGACTTGCCGGCGCCGTGGGCGCCGATCAGCGTGACGATCTCGCCTTCGTTGACGTCGAGGTCGACGCCCTTCAGCGCCTGGATCTTGCCGTAGAACGTCTCCACGCCGCGCAGTTGCAGCAGCGGTTTGGGCGCGGCGCGCGGCGCGGGGCTGGCGGCGGCGGCGGCGCTCATGCGTGGATCTCCGCTTCGACGTGGGCGAGTTCTTCTTCGTCGGCGACGCCGAGATAGGCCGCGATCACCTTGGGATCGTTGCGCACCTCGGTCGGCGTGCCGTCTGAAATCTTGGTGCCGTAATCGAGCACCACGACGTGATCGGAAATCTGCATGACGACCGACATGTCATGCTCGATCAGCAGGATCGACACGCCGTGCTCGTCGCGGATGGTGTTGAGCAGCGTGTTGAGCTCCAGGCTCTCGCGCGGGTTGAGGCCCGCCGCCGGCTCGTCCAGGCAAAGCAGCACCGGATCGGTGCACATCGCGCGGGCGATCTCCAGCCGGCGTTGCGCGCCATAGGGCAATTCGCCGGCGGGATCGTCGGCGCGATCGATCAGGCCGATCTTTTCGAGCCAATATTTGGCGCGGTCGACCGCCCAGGCCTCGCTCGCGCGGTAATGGGGCGCGCCGAACAGGCCGAGCACCGTCATGCCGCTGGCGCGCATCAGCAGGTTGTGGTGCGCCACCATGATGTTTTCGAGCACCGTCA